>CAZYNU010000011.1:2111-29671 GCA_964648045.1 uncultured Candidatus Peribacteria bacterium | reverse complement strand
GATAGCCTTCCAGACAACCTCCCTATGGATCGAGAGTTTTATCGCCATAACGAGCGATATTCCGATGTGATCGCGCGCGGCCCCTATGCCTACCAAACGGCCCCGCGTCTGTGGAGGGGGGCCTACCACGACGTGTACGTGGCGGCGTTGGCTGGCGGTGCCGATCGCCGTCGGGTGCTTGATGTGGGCTGTGGTACCGGCGAAGCCCTCGCTGCTCTGACTGTGGCCGGATACGACGCGTTTGGGGTGGAAATCTCGGAGTCGTCGCTGGCGCGTTGTGCCGGCAAAGGGGAGTGCCAGCTCTACGACGGCCAAACGCTGCCGTTTGCAGACGGCGAGATGGACGCGGTGGGCTGCTGCAACGTGTTGGAACATACGGAGGAGCCCGTGGCCTTGCTCGACGAGATGATGCGCGTGCTGCGCCCGGGCGGCACGATGGTGGTCTGCTGCCCAAACTTCTTGCGCATCGTCGGTTGGCGCGACTACCACCCGCGTATGCGTGGCCTCTTGCAGAAGTTCCAAAACGCTCGTGCGCTGCTACGCCGCCTTCGTGAACCATTCATCGACTTTGAGCGTATGCCCTCGTGTATTGCAGGTGAGTGGTTTCCCGACCAGGATGCCACCGTGGTCACCAATGCCCTGGACCTTCGGCGCTACTTCCAGAGTCGCGGCTTCAATGCACTATCTGTGTCGTGCATCGACCGGCCAGTACCGCGCTGGTTGCGTATACTCGTCGATGCCACGCCGCTGAAATACGGTGTACTCAACGCTTTCGTCACTGCTCGCAAACCTGCATGAGAATTGCGTTCCTTAGTCACGAGCCGTTTTGGCCGCCCTCCGGCGGCGGTTCCTCCGAGGCGCTCTATGTTGTGCGCGCACTGCGGGCTCGCGGTCATGTGGTCGATGTGTTCTGCCCGCCCGGGCTGCCGCCGCCCGACCAGGGGCTGCGACTCTTCCACCCGTCGTTCCGCGGTGACCGCCAAAGCCGCGGCCGCCTGCTCCACTACCCGCGTATCATCCGTTGGTTAGAAGAGGCCGTTGCCCGCGAGCATGCCGCCGCTGCCTACGACGTGGTCTTTGGGCAGGGGACGGTGGCCGCGGTGGCGGCTGGCCGCCTGGGGCGAAAGCTGGGCGTGCCGTGTGTGTTCAACTACCTCGATTTCCTCACCGGCTGGCTGGAAGGCTGGGCGGCTGCGCGTCTGGCCCCGACGCTCCTGCGATGGTTGCAAGAGTATGAGCTCTCGCTGCCAAGTCGCTTCCAGCCCGATCGCGTCCTCTGCATTTCCGATGTGCTGGCTGAGCGTTTTGCCGGCCGTGGTGTGCCACTCGAGCGGCTCAAGACCATCCGCTTCGGCGCCGATCCCGCCCTCTTTCACCGCAAGTGGCGCGAGCCCGAGGATGACCGTCCGCTTTTTGTGCTGCACTCGTCGTTCGACCACCATCATCTCGGCACCATCGCTCGTGACGCTGTGTTGGCCGTGCATGCCCGCCGTCCCGACGCGCGCTTCCGCCTAATCGGCCGCGAGACGCCCGCACTGCGTGCTTTTGTCCGCGCCGTCGCGCGCCTGATTGGCCGTGGTGCCATTGAGACGCCAGGCTTCGTGCCCTACGCGCAGGTGGCCGAGCTTCTGCCGCCCTCGGCCGTGGCCTGGATTCCCTACGAATCGTCGGCTGGCAGCCATGCGGCCTTTTTGGGCAAGCTACCCGAGTACCTCATGCTCGGTCTGCCCGTGGCCTGCACGCGCCTGCGCGCCGTCTCGGAGCACTTCGCCGACGAGCCGCTCCTCTCCTTTGTCGACTTCAATGGCACCTCGCTGGCGGACGCGATGGTGGCCTGGGTCGAAACGCCGCTGGCCCAGCGCCGCCTACTCGGTGATCGCGCGGCCGAACGCCATCGCCTCGCTCTCAGCTGGGAAGCACTGGCCGAGCGCGTCGCCGACGCGGTAGAGGAGCTCCGCGAAGCGCCCCAGACACAGGAAAATCCGGCGGTTTTTGCCCCGGTGGAGGCCTTGGCGGTGGTATAATCGTCGTAGCCCTCTGGCACCACTGGGGATGACAGGCTTCGACAGTGCGACCTATCGCGCGGTTGTGCCCCTACCCGGGATCGCATCAGTTCCCGATACCCACTTTTGCAACCAATACCTGCCGATTCACTCGTCAGCAAGGCCGACAAGATCGCCGACGCCGTTCTCGCCCGCTTGGGTGTGAACAGCCCGGCCCTGGTCCTGGCCTAAGCAGTTCGTCCTAGCACGAACACGTCTCTCCGCGATTCTCGCTACCGGAGCAAGGCGCCATTAGCGAGGCTGGCTGCGCCCTGACGCGAGCGCCGACCAGTATTGTGCGTCATCACTTCTTCACCCCTCTTTGCTCCTTTCTGACGGTGAAGAAGAACTGAAATGGAGCATGGTAGTACCGGCCACCGTCCGACGCATTGGACCCGGGTTCAATTCCCGGCATCTCCACCATCCTCGTTTTATCGCCTTTGGCGACCCTACAAAGCTCAAAGGGAAGCGCAAAACGCGCGGTTCCAAAGCCCGTTTGCTTGTCGTATGGCAAAGTGCCCACGAAAGCCAGCTTCAGCAGGGCTCGTTTATCCTCGAACCTATCGCTTTTCCAAAGCGAATCGGGTTTTTGAATGAATCCACGCACTTCTTTGAAGACGGTTCCAAAGTCGTAGCGAGGGTCGGCTGCGTCAGGCTGTTTCCTCTCCATCCCGCGCTTTTGCTCTTCGAGTTGTTCGATTCTTGATTCGTACTTCCTAATAAGAATCTCGCCTTTTACTCGCCCAAGACGAACGCAGAGCGTCTCAATCTCACTTTCCATTTCCTTGATGACAGCGAGCTTCCTGCGGTCCTCCTCCTGTCGTAACTCCATACGCTTGCCCCATAAATCGAGAAAGATTGCCTCTACCAGGTCGAGAGATTCCTTTTGAGGGGTGAGTTTCTTGAGCAGCTTGGAAAAATCCTTTTCCACCGCCTCGGCTCGGATTCCTTTATTTTTCTGTGCGCAGGAGCGTGTCGTGCAGCGATAGTAGGGGTAGGACTTGCCGCGCCCTCGGCTCCAGCTAGCGGTCACGAGTCGACTGCATGTGGAGCATGAAAGGTGACTGCGAAGTGGGAAGTCCTCATGGGCATCCTTTCGTTGATGGGTTCGTTCGGTTTCTTGTAGGCGAGCCTGGATCGCATCGAACTCCTCGATGCTGATAAGGCCCTCGTGATGCCCCTTCCGTCGCTCGACGTTCCATTTGGGATACTCGACCCACCCCGCGTACAACATGCGCGTGAGGAGCCTGTGGACTTGTCCCAAGTGCACCTTTCCCTTGAAGGCAGCTCTGTGCGTGAATTCCTTCTCCGTAAGGAATGCAGCAACCTCCGTCTGTGTTTCGAATCGCCGAGACAGGAAGCCCAGTAGGGCCTCGCGAATGATGGAAGCCTTCGGTTCGTCTGGCGCGAGGATACTGCCGTGCACGGGGTCCTTGATGTAATGCAGGCCCGGCGGCTCATCGAATGTCCAATAGCCTCTCTCCAATCGAGCCTGCATTTTCTGCATGACCTGACGGTAATTTTGCTTTCTTTCCAGTTCCGCCTGCGCCGCCATCACGTTCTCAATAAAATGATCTTCCGGCGACTCGCCGAAGCGATAGTTTGGACTTTCGATTCGTGCGCCTAGCTTCATCACGGTCTTTTTCAAAGACCAGTGCACGGTTACGTCTCGCGCCCACCTTTTAATATCGTCGATAATCACGACGAGATCCCGTTTTTCTTCCGAGAGCGTTGTTAGCGCTTCGAGCATCAGCGTGAAGCCGGGCCGTTCGCTCAGTCCGCCGGTGATGTCATCTTTAAAGACACCTACAACGTCATAGTCGTGATTCTTGGCGTACTGACGGCAGTTATGCTCCTGAGAATCCAGGCCATGGCCTTCGCGCTTCTGCTTCTCAGAGGAAACCCGGCAGTAGATAACGGCTTTTGTAGGCATAGAGTTGATTCACGAGCGCTTACTCGCTTTGTGAAAGTGGTCATCTAAAAATCGGTTCAGCCAGGCGTAGAGATTGTCGCGCACGCACTCCATCTCCTCGTCCGTAAGGTCGGGGTTGTTGAGTATCTGCCTGCATTGTTCGAGGCTGAGCATGATTCGCGCACGCACGAAGAACCCAGCGCCCTAGGGCGTACTGAGTTGATGGTTTGGTGCCGAACGGAGAGTTCGGCCCTGAAGATGTGCGCGCATCTTCTTCTCTCGCATGCCCAGGGTCAATCTGGGGTGCAAAAACCATGTAGCGTTTTGGTACGTTTTTCGTCCGCTTCTTAGATGAGTGCTAAGGCAGCCGGGGGAGAGGCCAATCTGCTCGTAGCGCTTCTTTAACGATCTCCGATAGCTGTTCGTCGGTGAGTTTGTATTTCTTTGCCAGAGCGTCTTTGCCTTGCTTCTTGAGCTCGCTCGAATAGCTCACCTGTTTCTTTAGCTGATCCATGCGTTGCTCTTGGGGCAGTTGGTCGATCGGGTAGCGCTGGGCTGCATCTGCGGCTGCTTTATCTTCTATCCCCACATATTCATTCCACACGGATCGCCGTTCGCCCTCGGAGAGGTTGAACTTGATCTCGGCAGGGGCCGGCGCAGGATCTTCTGCAATCGTGTCTATCGGCGGCGTTACCGGCTCTTGCTGGTTTGCTCTGATGAAGAGCGTGAGCGCAATCATGTCAAGGACACAGGCAATCCCGGGTAGGTAGGTCCTGATTTGAGAGGTTTTCATAGGCTATATAGCAACTAGGTGCTTTATAGCACCTTACAGAGGGAGTATCTGAGCGTTAGCGTGAGATGTCAATCCCTTACGCATGTCAGCAGAATTCCCTGACATCATGGGCATGGGCGATGTAGCTGATTTCCTGCATGTGTCGCGACAGCACGTGGATCGCCTCGTTGAAGCCGGCAAACTCCGCTGCAAGATGACATCTACGGGGAAGGTGTTTTTGAGGAGTGATGTGGTCGCGTTTCAGGAAGAACGTACGAAGAAGCGTAAAACGCCTAAAAAGCGTTCTTCTAAGTTGAAATAAATTGTGCAAATTACGGCCTTGGTCTGACGCGAGCCTGCTGCTGGATACGAGCTTGGACCCGCTCTTCAACGCGTGAGTAGAGTTCGGTGCTGTTTGAGACCAAAGAGACGGCAATCGCGTAGTCCTGCTCCTCTATTTCGATTGGTGCCCACGTCCTCTGAGAGCGAACAACCAAATAGTAAGTTTCTCCATATGTAGTTGCAGGTCGGGTGAGAAGGAACTCACTTTTTTGCAGTGTTGAATCTTCTAATTGCCGAACCCCTGGTACTAATTTGCATTTACATGAGCCTTGAATTGCACCGGGCGCCGGCTCTGTTTGGCCAGCCGGCACACTTCTATAGGCTGCAATAACTTCATTTAGTGTCTTGCCGCGAATTAGGCAGGATTGCATTTTTACGCCAAGATACTGAGACCGTCTTCTTCTAACTGGAGGGTCAAAAGCTAGGGAGACAACGATCTTTTTCTGCTGATTTCCAGTGTGGAATTCTGCCGGAATCGGCACTTCGTATATGTGAAACGAATCTATTTTGATTTTATCTTGAGCCAACAGGGTCACCTGTTTATCTGATGATTCAAGTGCGTATTCTTCGTCAATCATTCCATAGCCGCACATTCGCTTCACAGCGTCGAAATCACCCCCTAGCGCCTCCATGCGAGAAGTTGAAATATTCGTAAAATTTGCACTGGCCCCAAGAAGTGCACGCACAAGATTTGGATGGGCTTCTGTCGGGAATTGAGACTCTAACTTTGTCCAAACTTTTGCTGCAATCCGAGCCACCTCAGGTGACGCAAGGCTAGTCCCAACTTTAAAGGCAAAAAGTTGGTTAGTAGGCTCATTTGAAAGCGACATGATATTGATGCCGTTATCGCCGCCACTAATGCTTCGGCAATGAGAACCCGTTCCGATAAAAGCGTGGTTACCGGCAGGAGCAACAAACTCAGGCTTAATCGCGTCATTGATTCCTGGGCCAATACGAGTACATGCGCAGGGTTCACCAGATTGAGCCACAACTCTCACAATGTCTTGCTGCCCACTGCCATGACGTACTTCGGGTGTATCACTATTAGCTACGCCGCCAACTGTTATAGCAATTGCAGCTGTGGCTGGGTCACATAGTCGACACTCTTCTTCTAGAAGAAAACGAGGATATGAAGTTAGAATTTCTTCAGCATCAGATGCATTATTTGCCTCGGCTCGATGATGATTTCCCGAGGAAACAACAAATAGCACTTTGTACTCCCTAGCAAGAGTATCCAATATTTCTGCCCATAGCCCCTGCCGCCTATTGTCGTCTGCAAAAAGTGAGCTGTCAGTTCCGAGAGAAATATTAAAAACTTTGCAACGATGTGGCTCTTGTATAAAAAATTCAACGGCACTCCTCATTTGAGTTAGAATTAATTGATTGTCATCAAATTCATTTTGATCGTTCAAAACCCTCGCACTGAAAAGTGTCACCTCTGAACTGAATGCGCCTGCGACGAACTTCGCCCGCACGTCGCCGAAAACGGCGATTCCGCCAACCATTGTCCCATGACCATTTAGATCAGCAGCCGTTGTTGTTTCTGTGAGAATTGATTCTGCATGTCCTACGTTATTCGCCAATAGAGGATGGCCTGAGGCGATGCCACTATCCACAATGCAAACACGTGGCCCATTTGCAGCGGGTCGAGGGGGAGTGGGAAAATTTCTAGAGACTGCTTGTCTTGCAACGCTTGAATCAAAAACTGGCTTTGGAGGTAGGTCGGCCTCGGCGACCGCATCAAGATTTAGAATTTTTTTTAACATCTCTCCATTAACTCGTACCCGTGCTAGTGAGATCAGCTGACCAACAAATGAATCTGTTATTTGATTCCCTTGAGCTGTCTGCAGGAGAGATCTTAATTCAGCCAGACTGGCATTTGCTGCTCTGACTGATCCTGGGTGCCAAAGCTCAATGTCTAAAATATAATATTCATTTGCCTCTATAAGCTCACCCTCGCTTCCAATTTTTTGTGATAAGCGACTGCCAATGCGATCTGCTTTATTCCATATGCGCATATTGGCTGCATCCATCCATTGAAAAACATCCCACTGCGTTGTTTTACGTAATTCGCCCGTTCTTTGGTCTACAGTTGGACCTCGTCTGTATGTTTCTAGGGCCTCTTTAAAAGCCTGCAAATTAGCATCATCCTTAAATGCGATAATGGCGCCATCGGGTTCTACTCCTACGACGGTAATGCCCACGGCAATCAATCTTTGTACTAATTGCGCATTCGGAATCGAGCCCTCAATTGGTAAGCGAAAAACAAGGTGAGGCTGGATGCCTTGAGGAAGAGGGGGGCGGGAAGCATTTTGTTCTTCTATCCGTTCCAGTGATTCCGAAAGAGTGTTACTAAAAACAGAGCGCCCACCTCTATCTGGTGGCTGCACAGGTGAAGGTTTTCTACGACGATCTGGGGCAGCATTTTCCTTTACCAGAGGGAGGTGCAAATGTCGGCGCTCTTCTGGTCTATAAGGCATATAGCTTAACGTTGAGAGCGCTTCTTTTTAGATCCCTTCTTTTGCTTACTCTTTTTAAGCGGCGATGTTTTGTTCTGCACAATGCGAAGCCTACTTAGTTGCCGAGAAATTGCGGTAGTTAATGTCTGGCTGGAAATCTCTTTCTCACTTTCCATCAAAGTATGCTTAATCGCATCTTTAGCGATATGTTCAATATCTGCATGCGAAAGTCCCACTAAGGTTTTAGCGATACTTGGAAGCCGAATCGATTTCTGAATCCCAAGTTGGTGGAATTGGCGAACAAACATCTCTTCTATCTGCGAATGATCAGGCATTGGAAACATGATGATTTCGTCAAATCTCCTCCATAATGCCGAATCGAGCAGACCTTGATGGTTTGTGGCTGCAACTGTTAGAGCATCACTATGAAATCCATCCAACATTTGCAGGAATGAATTCACAACTCTTTTAAGCTCTCCATGCTCATCTTCTGAGGTGCGGTGCTTGCCGATCGCATCAAACTCATCAAAAAATAAGACGCATGGTCGTGATCTTGCAAATTCAAATACGCGTCGCAAATTAGATGCAGTTTCACCTAAGTAGGAAGAAACAACTGCGTCAAACCTTACTATTGCCAGAGGCAAATAAAGCGCTGATGCTAATGCTTCAGCCGCAAACGTCTTCCCGCACCCAGGAGGGCCACAAAAAAGAATTTTTGAAATGGAACGAATGCCGTGTGCATTCAAAAGGTCAGCCTTTTTTCTCTCAGAAATTATCCTTCTCAGAGAATGGGCCACCTCCTCGGAAAGCACCAACTGTTCTAGGTGTCGCTTTGGTTCAATTAACTCTATTAAGTCAGCATTCCGATCTTTGTCTTTTGGTAAATCATTATTAACCCTTCGCATAAACAAACTTTTTGAATTCTCGTCATCAATGCCCAAGAGAATTCTTTCTAAATCATTGGCAAAAACGTGATGATTAATTCGCCGTTCCTTCTCAACTACTTGCCAGGCTACTTTACGAAAACCTCCATCATCACCTTTCAGATGAGCGACTAGTAACTTCCTGAGTAGATCAGACGAAGTACTCATATCTCCCATTATATCGCCTTCTCTCTCTTTTTTCTGCTCAGAATTAGAGGATGAGGATTGGCCGCCAATGGAGCCATATACTGTTTTATCCGACCCCGTAGGGAGGGAAATTAGCGGCTGAATCATTTGAGGGAGGGATCGCCGCTAAGCATAATTCAAAAGCAAATCGAGCGCTAGATGGTGTTATTGGCTGCTAATCTCAAATGGATCCGTTGTCTATATCGAATGTAGTTCGGGATAGGATCAAATCGCCATCGGCCTGCCGAACCGCCTTCAAAACAAAATCCGCCTCATCCAACGCCCGGCACAGATCAAAATCCTCTCTGGAATGCGATAGGCATGTTAGATCGAAGAACGGACCCTGTTCGCGTGGGGTACTCTCAGATGGCCGGGGAGTGATTTGATCGCACCAGAAGGCCCTTTATCGACTTTTGCTCCCTTTCGAAGGGGCAATAAATACACAGCGAACAATATGATGAAAATTGACAATTTGCTATGATTTAGCCATGCATACGCTCGATGAGCTCCTGCTCGAAGTACAACGGCAGACAGGTGTAGAGCCTGAAGTCGCTCGAAATTACGTCGAGGGCAGCGGTTTGCCACTGGAGAACATCGATGCCATCCGCGAGTATCTGTGTAAAGAATTGGGGCTCGTCATTCGCGAGAGGGATTTCTCACTGTCGAGACTGCCCACAAGCATCTTCGAAGACGGTGAGCGCCAAACGTCTGGCCATATTGTGCAGTTACAAGGCGTCGGGAAGTCTGCTGGAGAGCGTTTGCTCTTCGAAGATCTTGATCTCACGCTTACTCGCGGAGAAAAGTCTCTGCTCATTGGTAGGAACGGCGCTGGCAAGTCCACGCTACTACGCATCATTGCGGGGGTAGATACGGACTTTGATGGAAAAGTCTCGCGGTCCGAAAAGGCGGACGTGATGCTGATCGACCAAGATCTTTGTCTGGCTGAATGCGAAGACATGCCGCTTGAAGAGGCTCTCACGAAGCTAATGGGTGAAAAAGGCGCAACTCTGGCAAAGAATAAGCGCTACGAAAATCTCGCAGCCGCCGAGGGCATCCCAGAAGGGGAGCTTGATGACTATCTGAAATGCATCGACGAGATGAATGAGAGGGATCTGTATTTTGTGGAAAATATTCGTGAGGAAATTTTGCGCCACTTCGGGTTCGAGATGGCGGACATGCAGCGTGAGGTGAGCAATTTGAGCGGAGGTGAACGTCTGAGACTGGCTTTCGCGGCCGCCTTATTGCGCAGGCCAGACCTGCTGCTGCTCGATGAGCCCACGAATCACTTAGACATTGAAGGCATTGTTTGGCTCGAACAAGTCCTAAAGCTTTGGAAAAGGGCGATCATCTGTGTCTCTCATGATAAATCCTTCATTCAGCATTCGTTCGATGCAATTGTTGAGGTGACTCCGAATGGTCTGAAAAAATACAGAACGAAATACGATGAATTCTTGCGATTACGCGAGCATGAGAAAGCAGTCACGGCCCAAAACCGCGATCAGATTAAAACGAAGCGTTACGAGCTGGAGTCGTTTATCGCACAGAATAGATTCGATCCCATGAAGGGCGCCTTGGTGCGTCGCAAACGACGGGAACTTGAAGATCTTGAGCTTCCTGAAAAAGAGGGACTGTTTAGCTTTGAAGGATGTAACTTCGAGATTGTTCCGTTTCATTCGTCCGTACTAAGAGCTTCCAATCTAGCTTTTGGACACGCTCAGAAAAGATTGGGTCAGGTGGAAAGATTAGAGCTTGGTCCTTCGGAGCGTTTAGCAGTTATGGGTCCTAATGGAGCGGGCAAGACGACGATGATTCGTACTTTGCTGGGACAGCTACCCGCACTGCATGGAGATGTGGTTATGCCGAAGAATGTGAAGGTGGGGTATTTATCCCAGTTATTAGATACGGCAGATGAACGATCTACGCTTGCCTCAGTGATTGATAAGGCCTCAGGAAGAACTGTAGAGGAGGCAATGAGCTATCTCTCTGTCATTGGGCTCCAATTTAGAGATGCTCAAAAGAAATGGGGCGAATTTTCTGGCGGTGAAAAGGTGAAAGTTGGAATTGTATTACTCATCCTGAACTCCAGCCAATTCCTCGTACTAGACGAGCCTACGAACCATTTAGACCTTCAATCGAAAAGGAATCTTGTGGATATTCTGGGTAGATATAATGGATCGATTTTGGTGGCCTCTCACGATCGAGATTTTCTGACGGCGGTGACGACCGACGCCATGATTATTGATGAAGGAAAGGTGCAGAAGATGACCACGCAGAACGCTATTGGGGCCTTAGAAAAGAAGTGGATGAGCTGATTCGGATATATTGACTATAATAAAAATTAATCCATAATAATAATTATGATGATGGAGCTGCCCATGATTGGCGACTCTCACCATGAGCTCATGGTGTCGGGTGATGGCGTATTTCTGACTGAGCAAGGTGAGGGGGCAACAATGGGAGAGAAGGCTGTTTTTCTTCGCGTAAACGAATGTAATTTGGATTGTGACTTCTGCGATACTCCCTATACATGGCAGAAAATGAGCGTGGGATATGCCGAACGCGCCCGTTGGACACTGAGGCAGGCGCGCGATCAGATCGAGCGTGCGGCAGACGGCCAGTGCGAGAGGGTTGTTTTCACGGGTGGAGAGCCTCTATTACAACAAAAGGGATTAGCTGAGTTAGCGGCCATGGATCCTCTTTGTCGTTGGGTTGTTGAAATTGAGACGAATGGAACAATCGTGCCCAGCGCCTTTAGGCATCGACAGGATGTGCAGATCAATTGTTCTCCAAAGCTCGCTAATTCCAATATTGCTTGTGAGCGTCGCATTCGTCCGAACGTGATTAGCGCCCTGGCGAATGAGTTCAATACTTACTTTAAATTCGTCGTAGCGGATGTTTGTGACGTCGAAGAAATTGAAAGAGAGTATTTGCCTCTTATTCCTGATTTTCCGCGGAACAGAATCTATATCTCGCCTGAGGGATTGACGGTAGATGCCATCGACCGCGTGAGAGAAAGGGTGGCAACGACGGTTGACGGCCTTGGTTTTGTTCTTGGGGACCGTCGGCACATTCGCCTGTACGGCAATAAGAGACGGACTTAATTACGAAAGATAGTGACGATAGAGCTGAGATTCATCAATTCCCTTCCGCAGTCCTTCGATATCTGGCTTATACGTCACGAAGACGTATAAATTCGAGCTGGAGCTGTATTCCAGAGCGCGAACATCGATGCCTTTGGATCGTAGGAAATCATCGGCCCGCTTTCGCTCCTCATAATGATTGGGCAGCTTGTATTGGCTGAAATTGGGGATGACTTCACGCAGGAAGACTCCATTGTTTGTAAGCGCCTCAATTACCTTATCAAGATGTTTGCCCATCATCGTCGGGTTGAGCACGACATAGAGCTCTTTCTCTTCCTCTGATTGCACGAGCATGTGTAGGCCCATACAAATAAATGCCAATGCCCCGTGCAGCGTATAGGGAGGGTCTGTCATGAATGTCTGCACCCTCTGAGGCGGTTCCTTATCGAGGAGATTGGCGATGTCTTCCTCGAGAACCGTAAAGCGATCGGAAAAACTCTTTACGGCCTCTACGATGCGGGGGTCTTTTTCCAAAATCACAGGCCAGGCCCAGAAATCATCTACAAATTCGGAACTCACAAAGTCATCATCACCGATGAGGGCGAATCGCAGGTATTCACAGAATGGATAACGCGCTTTAAAGAAGTTATATCTGCGTTTACGGGACTCAGGATCGCACGGGAACTGATTGAGCAGGGGCGATGGAACAGAGAAGGATTTGCCGTGCTCTTTTGGAATGAAGGGCAATGTATATTTAAATGCGAAGCGAGGAGTAATAGCGCCTTTTTTCGAAATCGTGACAACATCGTGTGTCACGGCGGCGTCCAGTGTCGGGGCTAGGTTATCAAAGTCGGAATGGCTCGCTTTAACGAAATCATCCAGATGCTTGGAGTGCTGCAGCACGTACATAAGCTGAGCAAACTTAAGGCGTGAATAGCGATTATTCTTTGCCCAATACGCTCTTTCTTTGCTTTTAGGAGCAATATCCATTGGTGTGGAGTGCTCATATACTCCATAGGAATTTTCTAGTCTTAGGTCGTAGTGGATGCTCTGAAGAGGCTGCAAGATGTCTTCCCTCTTCGTATGGCTTTCCGCGAGGATACGATCGATGTGGAACCAGAAATATCCCCGTCTGACTAGATTCGAGAAATAGGGGAGAAGGGTGCGATTTTTTTGTAACGTCTTTGAAATGGGATGAGTGACATGCCCCACTGTGAGGTTCTTTAGGAGGGCGAGCGAAAAGCCTTTGTCGTACAAATGCGACATGATGAAATCATCCTCGAATCCGTATCCCTTCAGGTCCGGGAATCCGCCGCAGGCTTCAAAGGCGTTTCTTCGGCAGAATCCAAAGTTGGCGATGAACGTCCAGCTCTCAAGGACCCCTTGGTTGTGGCCTCGAATGTTGGTGGGTGGGTTTCCAAGATTGGCCTTCAAGAGTTTCGTTGAATGGTTGTCCAAGTCGGCCAGCACCCTCTTGGAATTTTTGTTGAACCAACCCGGCTTAGTCCATAGGCGCTTGGCGCCGTAGCCGTGATCAAACTTAGATGCGAGCTCGCAAATGACGCGAAAAGCATCTGCCTGAAGGAGGATAGTGTCATCTTCAAGAAAGATCAGCACTTCACCAGAAGATTTTTGAACACCAGCGTTTCTCGCTTTGCCAGGGGTTAACGATTTTGCGTTATTGAGGAGCGTGAATGTAACAGGCTTGGCCCTTCGTTCATTGCACTTCTTTGCATGCTTCCTAATTTTCTCAGTGAGCCTTTTTTCATGACTGTTTTCAATCAGGACAATTTCAAAATCCTCAAGATCCTGCAGGAAGACTGAGCTCAGAGTATGGAGGACGCTGTTCCACTTTTTGTGCGAGTCACAACTTAAGATGATGCACGAGACGGAGGGGTGATTCAGCGTTTTCATTGCATGTGACGGGTAACTCGAGTTGCCACTACTTTGTTCGATCCGAAGTATTCGCACAAACCTTGAAACACACCTTCGGCGCTCTTGCTGTTATCTCGGCTGTAGTTGCAGACATGCACGCTCACACTTACATAACCTTCGTCAGGCCATGTATGGACGGCCACGTGAGACTCAGCGAGAGCAATGACCGCGGTAAATCCTTTGTCGAAATCATGCTCCGCATAGCCCACTTCCGTCAGTTCGTACTTTTGGGTCAGGCTCGTGAGGAATGTCTTAAATTTTGCAGCCTTCAGGCTGCCAAGCAGCTCCCGACTGCAGTCCTGCAGGTCGCCAATAATCTCAATGCCGATGCTCTCAGAATGGGGCATGGGGGAGACTGGAGGACTGATTGATCAAACAATATTAGACAAAAGCCTAAAAGTAAATTAAATATAACATTGTGATATGTAACTTTTTTATAGCTGATCAATGATGAGAGAGATGCCATCGGCAGATTCTCAATCAGACCAAAGTGGCCTACTTGAGCCAATTGAGAGGATTGCTGCGTCGCTTTCCTTTATTCAAGAGAGCCATGCTCAGCGAATAGTTGAGAGCCTCTCTCGCGTTAGAGGAACCCCTCGCTTTACTCGTCCTAATGCTGCAATGGATGTAGTAAGTCGTCAGGCGACAGAGTTAGTCGCATTGATGGAATTTATAAAAGGCTTACCACTTGAGGATTCGGTTTTTCATGCAGAATGGTTTACGAGATTATTGGGGGAGTTACTCTTTAATTTGAAGTTGGATTTCCCGAATATGCCTCGAGAGCTATTGGATGAAATATGGCAGCACATTGAAGATATAAGAGTACAACATCCAAAATTTCATAGCGTCGTGCTGTTGCCGTTCTTATCTTACGAGTCTGAGAACTTGCATTTTCCGTATAACACAGAGGTTACCTCTCTGTCGGAATACATGGGGAACGTGAATGCGGATCAGGAAATTGATTTTGAAAATGTGATGTCACAGGCGAATGTCGCAGCGGTGATTCCCTTTCTAATTTCGACGGATGAAAAGTACGCCGATCGTGGAGCACTCTTTGAAGAAAACATCCGAAGACTAAAAGAGCAAACCCATAAGAATACTGAGATTTGCGTAATGCTCAATAAGTGCAATTGGGATGACAAGCGTGTCAGAGCTTTTATGGAAACTCACGATTTGAAACGAGTGATGGTTTCCGCTGAAAATGTCGGTGCCGCTAGGGCGCGTAATGAATGGATTCGTAAACTGATGAATGAGGGGAGGACCGACTATTTCATTTTTCTGGATGACGATACATATCTCACCGACAAGAGGACGATTGCGAAGTTGGCCTTCTATTTAGAGAACAATCCTCGTTTCGGCGGTATCTCGCCTCAGATCGTCCATCGTAATGCAGGTACCGCTGCCATTCTTAAGAAAGGATTTGAGCCTCCGTGGGAATTTTCGGCCCTGCCAGGTTTCGAATCATTCGATAAGGCCCGACTTGAGTCGTCGTCTACTTGGAATGAGGCCTTCTTACTTGAGGGGTCCTGCATCATGTTTTCCAGGGCCGTGCTATCACAGACGCAGCTCTATCCTGAGGAATACAACTACTATCATGAGGAGACCCAATTAGAGGCATTAATTAAGCAAACTCAAGGTCGTATCAATGTTGTGCTTCAGACTGTATATGCCACTCATAAGCGTGTCGGTGGCGGCGCATCATCACCACATGCGATGTATTACCTTTATCGAAACTACGCGTACATGCTGCAGGACATCGGGGTTATGGCTAAAAGCCCGCAGACGTATCGCATGATGCTCGATAATTTTAAAGCGTACTGCAATGGCCTAATAGAATCTGAGGCTGGTTCTAAGCAGGCTGCCATGGCGCACAGACTCAGCCAGGCATTGGCTGATATTGAGCTCATTCAAAATGCGGGTGCTCGCACGAGGAAAAATGAAGATTTCAATGCTGATGCCCAGGTCAGACTCCTATCGCTCGATTACGCTGATGGCTCTCTGTAATCTTTGATGATGTATTGCACGAAAGTGCGGAGTTTCTCGCGCTGAAATTGCACAGCATCCCAATCATCTTCTAAAACGTCCTCTGGAGAGAGTGCCCATGCATACGTGCAAACTTCAACCTTCTCTCCACTGGAGAGAAGTGCAGAAGATTTGACGCGTCTAAATTCAAATCCTTCATACATATCCAAAAGCGCCATGAATTCGGTATGAATGCCCATCAGCACCTTCCCAATAACGCTCCCTTCTGGGGTTTCGATAATGCCTGGGTATTCCCTCCCTCGTAATTGTCCCCGCCGAAAACCTCTCAGCTGTCCATCATGAGCCTGAAGTTCTTCCCCTACAATGGCGTGCTGAACCTCTGGAAACATGAGAGTTCCATACACAAAGACGTTGCTGGATCTATCAAGCTTCACTACTGTGTTTATAACAAATTTATACAAAAAAGCAAATTTAAGCCTTTTAAAGCGCGATTTTACTGCTTATCAGACATAGAAGCATGATTAGTCTCACTGTTATCACCGCGGACGATGGAGTCATCGATGGCTGTGCCGCGTGCAGTAGTAAATGCCATTATGGATGCTGTTCTCAGCTGACGCCTGACGATCCTTTATTTGGTCCTGAAAGCTCCATAATGCTCTATCCAGGCGAGTGGGAAGGGGTGAGTGAAGCTGTGAGGGCTCACTTGCGAATCACGCTGGATAATTTTCGAGAGGGGAAATTAGCGTATTGCGACAAGGATACGTTCGATCAATCAAAATGTAGTCCCTTGCGAAATTTTAAGCCCTTGGATTGCCAGTCCTATCCTTTCGCTCCAGCGTTTGAAGAGGGAAATCTCATCCTAAAAATTGATGCCAAAAAGTGCCCTTTGGACCCAGAAAGCCTAAGAGGGCACTACCGGGCCATTCTGACGAAATGGCAGGAGGTAATTCAGAGGAATCCAGCAATTGAGCTATGGATCCAGAGCCTCGATTTGAAAGGATATATGCCCTATGACGTTGCCTGAGAAAGACATGGCTAAAAGGGTCCAAGCGGTTCTACAATTAGGTAGATGATTGAAGTCTCCTCGCTAACGGCAAAAGACATTTCGTTTTTAGCTGATCCTAAGGCGCTGTATACCTGTGATTTTCGAGCAATCAGCGAATCGATGGATTATGAAATTCCGGCGATGTGGAAGTATGAGAATTTTCTCGCGAATGTCATTCAAGCTGGTAGCGTGGCATTGAACGAAAATGCCCAAGCACAGGAAAAGAATTACGAAGTCGTCGTGGTTCCTACTGTCTCTGACCCTCGAGTATCTGTCTACCGTCGTCTTGAATCTCATTCGAATCTGCGACTAGAAAAACTTTGGGTCGCGATTCCTCATCCGGATGCCGATGCTCTCGCGCAAAAGCTGGGATGCAGTCTGAATTACAGTTATAAAAATTTCATTCCTAAAAACGATAAGTTTGAACAGAAAAGGTTATTCGGAGATATGAGTCCCAGATGGGATATCGTGAAAGGCAGGGATGAACTGCAAAGGCTGCAAAAAGAGAGCAGAGAGTGTTTCATCAAGAGAAGGTTCGGCTCTGGCGGCTACACTGTTTTTCCGATTCAGAAGACCGTCAATAACGAATCTTTCGATAGATTGATGGATGACTCGAGTAATGAGTGGTTCGTAGAAGATAAGATTATTGGCACCTCTTGCAGTATTCAATGTGTCAGATTCGCTGATCTCGATAAGATCGTCATCTTTGGATTCTCCGAGCAGAAGATCGTCGATGAATCTATTTTTGCAGGTTCCATCATCAAGCCGCTCGTCGAAATGCAGCCTATTCAGGATCAGTTAATGGCGTTGCTCAAGCGTCTTGAGCCGATGTTGATGGATTATGAGGGTTTCTTTGGTATCGATTTTTTGATTCAAGCAGATGGCAAGGTGCAGACACTTGAGGCGAATATCCGTCTTACTGCTGCGACCGTTCCTACGCTTGTCTTTAATAAATTAGGAGGGAAGTCGGCCGAATACTATGAGGACCTTCCGAATAAAGAGGTCCAGGAAGGTGATGTAGTGCTCATGCAAGATGCCCAGATGAATACTGCTGACATCCTCCGCATCCATCAATGACGATGAAGACCGAAAACGCGATTGTCTGCCCTCTTATCTACCAAGGGACTTCGTTTGAGGATATTGCGAAGGCACTCAAAAATGCAGCAGACGAAATGAAGCTTCCCGTTGAGTTCATTGGATGCGATCATTTTCAAGAAAACAATTTAAAGGCCGGATTCCTCGATGACGAGGCTTACATTCAGCGTCAAGTTGAGCTCCTTGGGCAGCTAGTAAAGGCAGATCATCTTCGAAAAATTCTCTTCGTAGATTTCTTTCAACCGGGTCTAGACTTGTTGAAATATGCATTCGAGCAGAAGGGGATTGAGTGTAAATTCGGCTCCCTCCTACATGGTGGTACGTTCTTGCAGGGCGATTTGTACTCGTGGGGATGGCTTACGGGGTTTGAGAGGGCTTGGTCGGGTATTTACGATGCTATCTATGTTCCATCGAAACACCTCGAGTCCAAGTGTGCTCCGTTAGGGTCCCAGTCGATTCGTGTATTCCCCTGGGGCATGGATGGGATACTGCCTACGAATGCTATAGATGGCCCCAGAGACGTTGATGTTGTGTTCCCGCACCGTCTCGACGCAGATAAGGGTATCGAAGACCTGGCGGCCATTGCTGAGGCCCTGCCCGAGTGTACTTTTGTAGTGACATCGGTGCAGTCCGCTTCGATCATTAATGAGAACCCCTTTGCGACAAAGTTGCGCGGGCTTCCCAACGTGAAATTCCTCTCAAGCCAAACGCGAGAGATGCACAACGATCTGCTGTCTCGCTCCAAGGTGGTTCTTAGCTGCGCTCGACAGGAGAACTTCGGTTATGCGGTAATGAAGGCAGTGGAAAGGGGATGCATACCAGTGCTGCCCAAGACTCTTTGCTACCCTGAGTTCTTCAGAGATGAATATCTCTATTCTGATGTGAAGGGCGCAGTGGAGATGATTCAAAACAGGTTGGCTAAATCCGCTGACGAACAGCTTCAGGAACGCCAAGAGTTTGTGAGGGGCATTTCGTTCAAGCCTCTCTTAGAAGATTTCTTTCAGTAATCTAAGTAACTTCGCTCTAAGGCGCACTGAAATGCGTTCTTTGACATGCCTCTGACCTGTTGAGTTCGATTCACAGCTTGTGAGAGATAGAGATCGTCTTTATGGCTAATAAGAGGCGCCTTTCAACTGCGGCCTTATCCTTTCCAAGGCATCAAACCATTGGAAAACAATGTCCTGTAACTGGTTCCAATTATTACGTACTGTGTCCACCACTCTTAAATAAAGGGTTTCCTTATACGTTTTGAGCCTACGTACTCCGCAATAGCGTTCAAGAGATAACCCTGCCAGGTGGCCCCAGGCCGATGACGGAAGTGCGCAATTTAGCCAAGGTATGCAACCTTAGCTGTTAATTTAGCTTAATGTAAAGTATGATTGTTAGACCGACTTATTAAATGAGCGCACCTCCTCAATTGAGTGCCTGATCTCGGGAGTCATGTGTAACTGTGCCAATTCGGCATCATTCTCCAAGGGAAGCCAAACATAGCGAGAATGCTCTGCAGGATTGAGGGTAATTTCGTAATTGGCTGGCTTTACCAGGAAGTTGAATTGGCGGGTCTTTTTGCCAGATCCTGAAAGATAATCAAATCCGCCTATATAACCAAGAATTTCTTGGATCTCCAATCCCGTCTCCTCTGTCGTCTCACGGCGCAACGCATCAATAACTGTTTCCCCCTCTTCCACTCCGCCTCCAGGAATCTCGGCATATCCTGGCAAAAAGTCCTCATCATCAGAGCGAAAAACAATCAGCAAATCGTTGTTTTTCACGATTGCAGTGCCAACGATAAACTTTTCTATTCCTTCATTCCGTGCCTTTTCTAAGAGTTCCTGAAATGAATCATGCATATGCATATCCTATGTGATTAATATCACAATTTACAGATTGGGTTTTGCAAAGATGTATGTTGGAAAGCGATCCTTCTTATGTTTATCAATAAATAAAAAACCAGAAGAAGCTCAGAATATTAGTGTTCCTACATGGCGAGCACTGCCCGCATCGATTCGTGCAGTTTATGCAGTTCGTCGGTATATTGCCGAGGTCCGAGATGATCCGTTCAAAATGTTGGAAATGGAGCGCGGCATCTCCACCAATTTTAATCTTTTTTGCCGAGCTCCTCCGCCAACCCCACCATCACCCCTTCCGGTCCGCGCAGGTAACACAAACGATAAATATCCTCGTACTGCATGATCTCGCCCATGAGCTTGGCGCCTTTGCTTTCCAAGTGCTTCACGACCTTATCGATATCCTCCACCGCGAACATGATGCGGCGGATACCCAGCGCGTTCGCCGGCGTCTTCTCATCGTCGCCAGGCACCGCTGCGGGCGTGAGGAACTGCGCCAGTTCGATGCGGCTATGGCCATCGGGCGTCTGCAGCATGGCGATGCGGCTCTTGCTGCCCTTCACGGCAATGACGCGATCGACCCACTCGCCCTCCACCGTCGTCTCGCCCACGAGCGTCATCCCCAACTCCTGGAAGAAGGCGACCATAGCGTCGATGTCTTTCACCACGATGCTGACGTTGTCCATGCGCTTGAGTGTCATGCGGACACGGTACTACGACGTGTCCTCTTGGTGCGAATCGTTGCGATGCCGGTGTGCCGCTGGTCCCGCCTGCGCACGCACCGCGCCTCCTCTATACTCCAACGCAATCGATGCTCTCGCGATTCCGCTTCCTCCGGCTGTCTGTGCCTTGGCTGCGCGCGTGCGCGTCTGCTCTCCTCATTGGCGCCGCGCTGGCGGCCATCTTCTGGGTGTGCACGTTCAAAATCATGGACCGCGACTTTTGGTGGCACATCACCGCGGGCAAGCTGCTGCTCACATCGGGCTGGATCGCGGTGGATCCATTTGCCTATACACGCGAGGGCCTGCCGTACCTGGCGACCCACGAGTGGCTGGCGCAGATCGTTCTGTCGCTCATCTATCAAACGTTCGGGTCGACGGGGATTATTCTCTTTCGGGGCGTCATTGCCTCGTTGTCCGTTGGCCTTCTGCTACTCATCGCACCCCGTCGAATTTTCCCCAATATCCTCCTGGCCGTCTGGGGCGTGGTGATTGCGAAGGGAAGTTTTCTGGAACGTCCTCAGCTCTTCACCTTCGTCATCGTTGCGGCCTTTTTACTGCTGTCGTTCGGCTGGCTCGATGCGCGCACGCTTAAGAAGCGCGCATGGATTGGCGCGGCATTTCTGGCATTGCAGCTCCTGTGGGTGAACACGCACGGCGGCGCGGCCGTGGTGGGCTGCGCCATGGTGACGTTCCTGCTGCTCCAAGGTGCAGTGACCTGGTGGCGTTCGCGACAGCCAGAAGAGGCGCGTGGCCTGTTGCTGCTCTGCGGCACGTTGGCCCTCATGGCCGTCATTCTTGTGCTCCCGCCAAACGGACTTGGAACGGTGGCGTACCTCTGGAATCTGCTCAGTGACCAGACCATCGTGTACATCGCCGAATGGCAGCCCCGGGCCTGGCCGCTCTATCTTTCTGAGTTGTGGCCGTTCTGGCTAGCCGCCGTCGGCTCGTTGCTGCTGGGTCGGCGGCATCTGCTCTTCAATACGCTCCTACTCGTCATGACGGCCGCCCTTTCGCGCCAGGCGTTCCGTCACGAGATTCTCTTCATCTTCGCCGCTTTGGCGACCTGTTTCTATCAATTGAAGCAGGCCCCGGCCGCCGAGCGCGCGTGGTCGTGGTTGGCCAGGAGACGACTGACCGCCTCTGCTCTCACGCTGGTGCTCGTGTTGGTTCTGGGTCGCGTGGCCGTGGTTCGCTCCTTCGATTTTGAGCAGCGAGACAATCTGTTTGGCTTCGGCCAGTTTGACCTGGCGCGCGGGGCCTACGAGTTCCTTGAGCGCGAAGGCGTGAAGGGCAAGATGTTCAACACCTACGGCATTGGCGGTTACATCATTCACCGCGGCTTCCCTGAGCGAAAAGTGTTCATCGACGGCCGCAACGTGGACTACGGTATGGATTTCATGACCCTCACCTATGCGGCGGGCGTGAACGAGCAGCGCTGGCAGGAGCTGACTGAGCGGTACGGCGTCACCTACGCCCTCGTCGATTACGACGCCATCCGCGAGCGCGACCGTTTGCCCTACAGCTGGCATCTCGACCGCAACCCCGACTGGCCGCTGGTCTACCTAGACGACTGGGTGGCTGTGTATCTCAAGAACACGCCGGAGAATAAGCCTGTCATCGACCGTTCGCGCTATACCCTGCTCACTGCGACGGACCTGCAATTCAAAAGCGATTTCGCTCATGTGTCGCAAGAAGACCACGACGTGCTCGTGCGCGAACTGGAGCGTGTGCGACGCGAGAATATGGACGGCGTGAAGGCAACCCTGGCGCTTGCCAATTTGGCTCTGCAGGAGGGGCGCTTCGACGAAGTGACGGCGTTGGCCGAAGATGCGTCGCGTGTTCGTCCCTTTTCGCCCGAACCGTACGCTGTGCTGGGGGCGGCGGCGGTGGCCCGGCGACAATGGGACGAAGCGGCCGATGCCTACGATCACCTCCTGCGGTTGGCCGGCAGTCAGTACCCCGATGTGAATCGCGACTACATTGCCGGTGTGTTCGACAAGGCGGGTCGTGCTTGGCGGGCGTGGTTCATGCGACTTGGTTCTACTGCGCCGATGATGCTGCCTTCTGTGGGTACGGGGGCGGTGGTGCCTGAACCCAAAGGGGGATTGCCCAACCCCGCCCTCGATGCGCAGCAGTTCAACGACGAAGGAGTGGAGCAGGCTCAACAGCGCGAGTACGCGGAGGCCGAACGGTTGTTTCAAACGGCGACGATGCTAAATCCCAGCTTTGCCGAGGCGTGGAACAATCTTTGCGCTTTGCTCGTCGGCCAGAAGCGCATGCCAGAGGCCATCGATGCCTGCCGACGCGCCATCGAGATCGCACCAGAATTCGCCGATGCGCACTTTAACCTGGCGTTGGCCTACTACCATCAAGGCTCTCTGAAAGAATCCGAGACGCAGGCACTGGAGGCGAAGCGGCTGGGTCGTGCGGAAGAGAGCGATGCCCTGCTTCTGCTACTTGGCAAGAAGAAGACGCGGTGAGACTCATGAGGGCGTGGCGGGAAATTGTATACTGCGCGCATTCTCACGGTGCTGTCGCCATGGGCCGTTCGCGCACGCGTTGTTGTGCTGTGTATGGGGGTGCTTTCCCTCTGGTGCGTGGCGTGGCCGACGCAAGCGCTGGAAACCTACCAGGCCGCCACTAGCGCCCTTGGTCAGAATAACGGATTTACAGGTACGCCAACGCCCATTTTCGTGAAGAGCACGGTGCAGAATGTTCCCAGTAAACTCGGGTTGAACACGCCAAGCGTGGGGTTGGTGATGGATACCACCGATCATCGTTTATTCTTGTCCGACACCACGAATAACCGGGTGTTGGTCTATGAGCTTAACGGAAGCAATATCCTCGTCGATCGCGTGCCCGATCAGGTCTTGGGCCAGCCGAACTTTTGGTCGAACGCGGTGGGCCTCACCCAGGCCGGTCTCTATAACCCCTATGGCATTGCCTTCGACGATACGAACAATCGCTTGTTCGTGACGCAAAACTTTGCGAGCACTGTCTCTCGCGTAACGGTTTTCGACGTGACGAGCATCACCAATGGCGAGAATGCGATCAATGTCCTGGGTCAGCCGACGTTTCTCGTGGGTGGTCTCGCCAACACGCAGGCGGGCATGAACATGCCTATGGACGCAACGTACGACAGCGTCAACCAGCGCTTGTTCGTGGTCCAGAACGGTAATAATCGCGTCACCGTCTACGACTTGTCCGATGGTTTAAGCGACGGTGAGGCGGCCGTGAGCGTGCTTGGCCAGGCCAGCTTTACCTCTACCACCTCTGCCACCTCGCAGGCGGGCATGAGCGCGCCGTACGGAGTGGCATACGACAGTGCCAATCAGCGTTTATTCGTTTCTGATGGCACGAACAATCGCGTGCTCGTCTACGACGTGGCCGCCATCACCAACGGCGAGAACGCCGTGAGCGTGCTCGGCCAAACCACTTTCACCACCGGTAGCTCCGCCAACACCCAATCCGGCATGAACGCCCCGCGTGGCCTGGCCTACGACAGCGGCACGCAAACCCTCTACGTGGCTCAGGCCACCAATCACCGCGTGACCACCTACGACGTGGCCGCCATCACCAACGGCGAGAACGCCGTGAGCGTTCTCGGGCAGGCCAACTTCACCGCCACGGCTGCCGCCAATACCCAGGCGGGCTTGAACACTCCCAACGGTGTCTTGATCGACAGTGCGAACAGCCTCCTCTATGTACTCCAATCCGGCTCCCATCGCGCGTCGGTGTTCGACGTGGCCGCCATCACCAACGGCGAAGATGCTGTCAATCTGCTGGGGCAATACGGCGACAGTATGTCGAACCCCGACCCTGTCTACACCAAGGCTACTGCTAACAACGTGCCCAATCCCATGGGCATGAGTGCTCCTAACGGCGTAGCTGTGGATACACTTGGTAATCGGCTTTTTGTGGCAGATTCCACCAATAACCGCGTGCTCGTCTATAACCTGGATACCTCGCACACGCTCGTCGATCTCATTCCCGATGCCGTGTTGGGTCAGGCGAATTTTTATAGCAATGCCACTGCTACCACGCAGGTTGGTCTTAGTTTCCCCGCCGCTGTCGCCTTGGATGAGGTGCGTAATTTGCTATTTGTCTCAGACTTCACCAATAACCGCGTCGTTGTATATGACATTGCTAGCATTACCAATGGTGAGCCGGCACTGAACGTACTGGGGCAACTCAGCTTCTCCTCGGCCTCTCCGGGTACCACCCAATACAGCCTCTCGGCTCCCAGGCAGCTTGCGTACGATCCGTTGAATTACCAACTCTACGTTGCAGATAGCACCAATAACCGCATTATGGTGTTTGATGTGGCCAGCATTGGTGATGGCGAAAATGCTGCCAGTCTTTTAGGACAGAATGATGGCCTCGTGGGTGCGCCAGCCCCCATCTTCACCAAAGCTACGGCCAATAATGCCATTCATAAATTGGGCCTCAGTGGCGTCAATACCGGCATTGCCCTCGATCCCACCGATCATCGCCTCTTTATTAGTGATACGACGAATAATCGCATCTTGGTCTACGATTTGGATGCTGGCAATGTTTTGATCGATTCCGTGCCAGACTACGTGCTGGGTCAGCAAAACTTCTGGAGTTCCGCCTCTGCCAACACGCAGGTCGGATTGAACGCGCCCTACGGACTGGCGTATGACGACGCGAACAATCGTCTGTTCGTGGCCCAAGGTAGTAACCGTGTGTTTGCCTATGATGTGACGTCCATCACCAACGGCGAAGAGGCCGTCAACGTCTTGGGCCAGGTGAACTTTACCACCGTGACGGCGGCCAGCACGCAGGTGGGTGTCAACTTGCCGATTGATTTGGCCTACGATGCCTCTAATCAGCGCCTGTTTGTAGCCGAGTCCAATAGCAACCGCGTGAAGGTCTATAACTTTGGCGGAAACTCGGCGATGGGCATGAACTCCGCGCTTGGCGTTGGCCAGACCGATAGCAACCTTGCCGCACCACAGCCGATCTACACCAAAACCACCGTCCATAACGGTCCGTATAAGCTCGGACTAAATGCGCCCAATATGGGTCTCGCGCTCGATACATCTGGACATCGGTTGTTTCTCTCCGACACCACCAATAACCGCATCCTTGTCTACAACCTGGATGGCAGCAATACCTTAGTCGACCGCATTCCCGACAACGTGCTTGGGCAGTTGAATTTTCACTCCAACGCGGCCGCTTCCACGCAGACTGGTCTTGAAACGCCCAATGGTCTGGCGCTGAGCGGTAGTACCTTGCTATTCGTGGCCGAAGGTGCCGGCAGCCGCGTGAAAGTCTTCGATGTCAGCGCCATTACCGATGGCGAGAATGCCGTGAACGTTCTCGGTCAAAGCACATTCATTGGCACCACGGCGGCTACCACTCAGGTTGGTATGAGTGCTCCGGCGGATGTCTTGTATGACAGTGTGAACCAGCGACTCTTTGTCTCGGATTCCACTCTCAACCGCGTCACCATCTACGACGTGGCTGTCGTGACGAATGGCGAGAACGCTATCAACGTGCTCGGCCAGGTCAACTTCATCACGGGCACTGCTGCTACCACGCAGGTAGGCATGAACGTGCCGTACGGTCTGGCGTACGACAGTGCCAATCAACGTCTCTTCGTGGCGGAGGGTACGGGTAACCGCGTGAAGGTCTACGACGTGGCCGCCATCACCGACGGCGAAAATGCCATCAACGTACTCGGCCAGGTCAACTTCACCACGACCTCCGCCACCAACACCCAATCGGGCATGAACGGTCCTCGCGGCCTGGCCTACGACAGTGGCACGCAAACCCTCTACGTGGCTCAGACTACTAACAATCGCGTCACTGTCTACGACGTGGCCGCCATCACCGACGGCGAAAATGCCATCAACGTGCTCGGGCAGGCCAACTTCACCGCCACGGCTGCCGCCAACACGCAGGCGGGCTTGAACGCGCCAAACGGTGCCTTGATCGACACTGCGAACGGCTTACTCTACGTGCTCCAGTCCGGTTCTCATCGCGCGTCGGTGTTCGACGTAGCCGCCATCACCAACGGCGAAGATGCCGTCGATCTGCTGGGGCAATACGACGACAGCCTGTCGGCGCCAAGCCCGGTCTACACCAAGTCGGTGGCGAACAACGGTCCGAATAATCTAGGCATGAGTGCGCCGGTGATTGGCATTGCCCTCGATCCCACCGATCATCGTCTCTTCGTGTCCGACACCGGCAACAACCGCATCCTGGTGTATAACCTCGACAGTAACGATCTACTGCTCGACCTCATTCCCGATCAAGTGCTGGGGCAGGCCAATTTCTACACGAATGCACTTGGCAATACGCAGAGCGGTCTCAACGTTCCAAACGGCTTGGCATTCGATGATCCGAATAACCGGCTCTTCGTGGCGGAAGGCACGGGTAACCGTGTGAAAGTCTTCGACGTGGCCGCCATCACCAACGGCGAGAATGCGGTGAATATTCTTGGTCAGGCTAACTTCACCTCTGCCACTGCTGCTACCACCCAGACGGGCATGAACGTGCCGTTCGACGTGCTCTACGACAGCGCCAATCAGCGCCTTTTCGTGGCGGAGGGTACGGCTAACCGTGTGAAGGTCTACGACGTGGCCGCCATTACCGATAACGAGAATGCGGTGAACGTGCTGGGCCAGGCCAACTTCACCACGGCCACCGCCGCCACCACGCAAGCGGGTATGAACGCCCCACGCGGCCTGGCCTACGACAGCACGAATCAACGCCTGTTCGTCTCTCAGGCGACTGCCAACCGTGTTACCACCTACGACGTGACTGCCATCACCGACGGCGAGAACGCTATCAACGTACTCGGCCAGGTCAACTTCACCACGGCCACCGCAGGCAGCACGCAGGCAGGCATGAACGACCCCCGCGGCATCACCTACGACGACGCCACAAGCCGACTCTATGTGGCGCAGGTGACTGGTAACCGCATTACGGTCTACGACGTGGCCGCCATCACCGACGGCGAAAATGCCATCAACGTACTTGGCCAGGCCAACTTCACTACCATTACCGCCGGTACGACGCGTTTCAACGTGTCGGCGCCCACGGGTGTGTTGGTGGATTCGGCTCATAATCGTCTCTACAGCCTGGAATCCACCAATAACCGCCTGCTGATGTACGACTTAACGGTCACGATCGGCAACGGTATGAACGCCAATAACGTGCTCGGCCAGGGCAATTTCACTGGTATTACC
>CAZYNU010000011.1:0-2101 GCA_964648045.1 uncultured Candidatus Peribacteria bacterium | reverse complement strand
GGCCCACGCGGCCTGGCCTACGACAGCACGAATCAACGCCTGTATGTCTCCCAGTCGATCGTGAACCGCGTCACTGTCTACGACGTGGCTGCCATCACCGATGGCGAAAATGCCATCAACGTACTCGGCCAGCCAAACTTCACCGGAGTTGCCCCTGGCACCACCCAGACTGGCATGGATGGTCCTATGGGCATGTGCTTGAATACCGCCGATAACCGTCTATTCGTGACGCAATCCACGGCCAATCGCACCACTGTCTACGACGTGGCCGCCATCACCGACGGTGAGAATGCGGTCAATGTTTTGGGCCAACCCGATTTCGCCACTGCCACAGCCGGTACTCGTCAGGCTGGTATGAACGGACCGAACGGCTGTCTGGTTGATGGCAATAACATGCTGTACGTCTTGCAGGCGACGGCCAATCGAGTCTCTCTTTTTGACGCCAATACCATCAACAACGGCGAGAATGCGGTTGGCCTCATTGGTCAGTCGGGGAATGACGTGAATCCGCCCGATCCCGTGTATGTGAAAGGACTGGCGAATAATGTGCCTTACAAACTGGGGCTGAGTGCGCCGCAAGGAGTGGCGCTGGATACGGTCAATCATCGGCTGTTCGTGGCCGATACCGCGAATCATCGCGTGTTATCGTTCAACTTGAACAACAGCAACCTGTGGGACGACGTGATTCCCGATGGAGTGCTTGGTCAGCAGAATTTCTGGACGAACACCGCGGCCACCACGCAGTCGGGTCTCAGCTCGCCCATTTCCGTCGCGTTCGACTCGGCCGCGAATCAGCTCTACATCACCGACCTGACGAATAACCGCATCATCATCCACGACACCGCGACCATCGTCGACGGCCAAGATGCGTTGGCTGTGCTCGGGCAGCCGTTCTTCACCACGACTACCGCAGCAACCACGCAATTCGGAGTCTCAGCACCCCGCAACGTCGCCTTCGATAGTACCTCCGGTCAGCTGTACGTGGCCGACGCCACCAATAACCGCGTGCTTATCTTTTCGTCTGGATCGTCCTCGGCGCCAAGTGGCGGCGGTGACACGTTCCACTTCTTCGGTTTCTAGGTGATCAGTTAGTAATTCCTGATACCCTTGAGCATTACCGTCACGCCGGTACCGGGTGAGGCGCTTCCCACTTGGTCAATGTCGATAGTGAGTAGTGAGTTTGCCGGTACCTGCACGGTGGAGAATACCGCTCCGCCGCCTCCGGTGGTGGCGCCGGCGTTAATCTGCGGCCGCGTCGAGAAGATGGTGGTGCCGTTCACGTTGATGTCGTAGATCAAATCGGCACCTGTGGGTGCGCCCTTTGCCATCAGGCTGATTTCGGTCAGTGTGAGGCTAAACGGCATCGTGATCTGCGGCCCCTTGCTGGTGGCTACAGCTTGCGTGCCGTCGAAGTACCAAATCATGCCGCCCACCGGGTCGCCCCATTTTGGCGCCGCGGCTCCTTGCGAGAGGAGCAGCTGGCCCGATGCGCCCTGAGCCGTCTGCCGCAGGATGCTACCGCTGGAGTACACCACCGCTCCCTGCGTTGCCATGTTGGCGGCGCGCAACAGGGCGCCGGAGAGCGTGCCGCGCACATTGAGAAGGGGAGACAACGTCGGCGTGTGCGTGTTTCCGTTCTGCACCACGAGCGCGCCTGTCATAGTGTCGCCGGCGCTGTTCACGTAGCGCGCGTCGCCGTCGCTCAGGCTAATGCCGCCGCCCGCGCCGCTGTCGGTGCCGCAGACAAGCACGCCGTTGGCGTCCGTATCGATGGTGTCACAGTTGAGTAGGCCGCTGACCGTGAGCGATTGGCCAGACATGCTGCCGGCTACCTCCAGTGAGGTGGAGAAGCGGAAGACCTGCGTGGCATCAACGAAGCTCAGGCTTTGCGCCAGCGTGCCGTTACCGAAGGTAAGGACGGCGTCATTGGCACCGTTGTCGCTGTTGATCGTCAGGTTGCCCTTGGCGCGGATATTCTGCTCAATGGCCAATCCGCCGCTGCCCGTGGTGTTGCCGTCGATGTGCACGTCGTCCGAGAAGTGGAAGCGCAAGTTCTGAATGTCCCAGCTGAGGGTTTCGGCGCTGGTACCGAAGCGCAGTT
>CAZYNU010000010.1:6293-32497 GCA_964648045.1 uncultured Candidatus Peribacteria bacterium | reverse complement strand
ACTGCGCTCGGCAGACACAATTTCAGCGTCGCCGGTCATGCCGATCTTGAACGTGTCGTGGCGGTAGACGAAGTCAAGCTTTACGCGGTACTTGGACACGCCATCTTTGTCGGTCACGCCGGGATCAATCTCGGAGACTTTGAGTTTGAACTTGGTACCTGGGAAAGCGTCGAGAACGATGGCGCCCGTCTGTGCCAATTGCACGCGCGGAATGTCGATCTCGGAGACGAACATCTCGATGCGCATCGGGCTGTCGCCCAGCATGGTAACGGCCGGGCCCGCAGGCAGGGCCTCACCGGCCTTGATGTTCACCTTCGTGACGATGCCGGCCACCGGTGCGGTGAGCACGGTGTTGGCGGCCGTGGCCGAGGCACGGGCGACGTCGGCGGAGGCCTGGCGGACGCGGGCCTCGGCGGCGGCGATATCGGCCTGGCGGGCGGGAGCCTGCTTGCTTTGCAGCTGAGCCTCCGAGATACGGACCGACGACTCGTAGGTGAGAATGTCGGCGTTGGCGCGAGCGCGCGTGCCCTCGGCGGCGGTGATGGCGTTTTGTTCGGCTTGAATTTGCGTGTCAAAGCTCGCCGACGCGTCTTGCAATGCTTTCACACTGCTATCGAACGTGGTCTGGACAGCCTGAACCGTGCTGCGCAACGCGGAGATCGACGCCTTGTCCACCTCACGATCGGCGGCGGTGTAGGTAGACAACTCTGGTACAGAGTTCACGAGGGCATACGCCTGCGTCAGCACGCTCGATGTTTGGACGACTGCCGCACGGGCGGTCTGAAAAGCGTCGAGGGCGGCGCGGTAGTCACTTCCAGCGGCGCTGGTAGCGGCAATCGCAGACGCGATGGTTGTGCCGGCGCGCAGCCGGGCGGAGCGCACGTCGGCCTCGCCATCTGGTTCGGAACGAGTGAGCGCATCAGAGAGCTTAATGGACGAGAAAATATCATCCAACTCTCCCAGGGCAGAATCGGCCTTCAGGAGCTGTTCGGCAATGGTGCTCTGGGCCAGGCTCACTTGCCCGCTTAAGCTCACGCTGGCTTGAGTCTCAAGCGAGGTGAGCTTTTGCTTACTGGCGGCCAGATTATTCTCAGCAGTGGTGAGACTAGCCTTGGCAGCCTCGAGCGACGCCTTCTTATTTTCCAAATCGGCCTTGGCGACGGCAATGTCCTCGGGGCGAGTGCCTTCCTGCAAGGCCTTAAGCTGCGCCTTGGCATAGTCCAGGTTGGCCACCTGCGAAGCAACGGCGGCGTAGAGATCGGCATTGCGGAGCGTGGCGATCACCTGACCGGCGTTGACGCGGTCACCCTCTTTACGCACGACAGAGGCGACAATGCCCGACGTCGGAAATTGCAACGCCAGGTCGCGCTCGGAGACAACGGTGCCCACGGCTTCCACCAGCTGAGCAATGTCTTTGCGCTCCACCTGGGCGGTGATTAGCTCGGGAGCGGCGGGACGAGTGAGACCCCAGACCGCCAGGACCACCAATGTGACCGGCACCACGATGAAGATCGTGCGCCATGGATGCCGACGGACGGCGCCCGGAAGATTTTTGAGCCAGGAGAAGATGGACATAGCGAGAGGGAAATTAGGAAGCAGAGCGGGTTGCAGAAATCATCTGGCGGAGGATGCGCAGCAATTGCAGCTGGTCTTCCGGTGAGATGGCGGCGTGAATGGAGCGGATCATCTCGCGATGGGCGAGCATCTGCTCTTGCAATGCGACGGCACCCGCTTGCGTTAGGTGCAAACGCACGAGTTTTCGATTCTTCCTGTCGGCCCGACGCGCCACCCAACCAAGATCCACCAACTTGCCGGCAAATGACGTCGCCGACGGCGACGTGACATCAAGAGCTTCGGCAAAGGCGGTCATAGTCATGCCGTCGTTCTCGGCAATGAGACCAAGAGCGCGCATACGGAGCCAGTTACCGTCTTTCTTTTCGGCACAGCGCCGGTGCATTTGCCGGCCGAATTCGAACACGGCGTCGATGAGTTGGTCCGAAGTGGAAGAAATCATACGGTGACGTAATACTTAGACTACCTAAATAATACATCATCATATACCTATGAGTCAATTCTCAAGACCGAGAATCACGCCAGTTTTACGACCGCAAGACCGATATTGTCCTGCTTCGCGCGGGGCAATTTGGAGAGAGCAACCGCCTGATTCGACAGCCATTGAGCGGCCTCCTTGGCGCCGAACGAGCGACCAGCCTTCTTTTCTTCGCGTTCCACGCGCAGCAACTCGCGCACGATCGGCACATATCCAGCGTTGTCTCCTAAGCCGTCCGTGGAAAGAAGCACCCACGAACCCGAGCGCGCAGGCTCCTCAAAATGTTCGGTGCGGAAGCCGTGAACGCCGTGCGTATTGATGTAGGTTGTCACGATATGATTGCAAGCCGCTTCGCCGCGCTCGCGAATCAAACGCTCATATTCCTCCAAAATCTCCGTCTCGTTCTGAGACAGGGGACGCTGCGACGCCTTCTGCTTTAAGCGCTGCACGGTCGACGTGACGTTATCCTCTCCTGTCATTTGCAAATGCCTGTCCTCGGGATGGAACACCAGCGACTGCGTGTCGCCAGCCTGGCCAAATTGAATCTCGTACACGCCCGCCTTAGTGCGGCGAATGCCGACCGCACTCACGCAGGCACCGGCACCATCTTCCACCTCTTCGTCGGGACGCTTGCCGATATCGTGATAGGCCTCGTCCGCCCCGGCCTCGAATGTCTCGGCCGAGAGCATTTTCTCGACCGTCACACGGGCGGCCAGATCGGCGCCGATCGAGTGGCCCATGCCATCGGCGACGGCGACGCGCACCTCGCCATCTGGACGCACGATGACACCGACCGCATCGCGGTTGACGGTATCCTTCAAGCCCTGCCCCGTCGTGAAAGCCACTTCACCGAGTGGCGTGCGCAACACCTGCACGTCGTGCATGCCGCCGTCTTCCTGCGGAGACGAACCGAGCTTTGAACCAGAGAGTACCGTCGATCGAACCTCGCGCTGCGCCTCCCGTGACTCCTCCCGCGCTGGGGTGCCATCCGTCAATGCAATCGTCACCCCTTTCATTTCGAGCCTTTGTAACAGTAAGCGTTCCGTCACAGAGCCTTCGAGAGGCTGATCATCCGTAGTCTGACGCTGATTCAAGCGCTGCAACAGCGCCGCGTCGCTGGGCGCTTCTCCAGCATGAAAGCGGACGACGGACATGTGCCCAACTCCCGATTGATCGTCGAAACCAAGCAATGCGGCGAGCCGATTGCGAATGGTACCCATCGGCACCGTCACGTTCTCCCGCACGCCGATCAGGCCCTCCAGAGCGCCCGCCACTTCAATGTCTTTCTGCGCGACATCCTGCAACGAGAGAAATTGTTGATGGCCGCTGTCATCCGTAATTTCCAGAGCAAGGCGGCTCTGCTGAGCTGCAGTCTGTGCACGATGAACCATAAATACTATTATATAACTTTTATTTTATTTGGCAATAGATAGATTCACGGCTGCAGCAAAGCGTCGATAGCCGATTGGAACTGGCTATACGGCACCGCTCCGTCGATTTTCTGCGCATCTCCATCCGCGTTGAACAGCCAAAAGGCAGGCGTACCGCTCACGCCGGATACCTCGCCGTCAGCAAGATCATTGTCGATCTCATCTACAGGCTCTTGTTCGTCAAAACAGGTATCAAAGCGATCGTCGTCCAAACCAGCAATGGCATGGGCCCACTCCTTCAGCGTGCCATCGGTGTCGGTGCCCAGGTCGGACTGGTTGGCGAAGATCTGGTCGTGAAGCTTCCAGGCGTAGTTGTTGCCCTGGGCGTGCGCGCATTCCACAGCGATCGCCGCGGGGAAAGCGGCCGAGTGGAACGGCAGAGGAAAATCACGGAATACCAAACGCACCTTGCCCGTATCGATGTAATCCTTCTTTAAGGAGGGGAAACTTTGACTGTGAAAACGGGCGCAAAAGGGACATTCGTAGTCGGAGAACGCCACGATCGTCACAGGGGCATCGGCTAATCCGAGAGCCATGTCGTCATCGGCGTCGGCGGGCTCGTAAGCGGGGGCCGGTGGGTAGAAGGCGGGTTCATCCCCTCTTCCATCGATCTTTTCGAGCAGGCGATCCACCACCACGGCCAACTCGGCGCGCGTGACGCCGTCATTGGGGCGGAAGCGGTCGCCGGAACCTTTCATGATGCCGGAATCTCGTACAGAGGCGATAGCCGTTGCGGCCCAGTGATCGGCGGGCACATCGATAAATAGCGCCGCCGAGGCTACAGCGCCGCCGACAAAGGCGACAGAAGCCGTAAGCACGAGGGTGGAAAGGAGGGACAGACGGGAGAAAGTGGGCATAGACCGAGCTTGGCAGAATCTGACCTGGATCGCCAGGCGGCGACGGAGGTACAATGAGACCCGATGGCCAAGCGAAAAAAGTCCCCATCCCGCGGGACGTCCGGCCAACGGGAACTTCATCCGCACACGCGGCGCCTTATTAGCGCGACGCTCCAACTCTGCTTGGGCATTGTTTTTCTGCTGGCACTGCGCGACGAGGCGGGCGTGGTCGGACAGCGCATCAACGGCCTGCTGACGGCACTGGTGGGCGCTTACGGATTCCTACTGCCGCTCGGCCTCATTCTCTCGGGAGCCTTTCGCCTCTTCGACGACGGCAAGCGACTGCTCGTCAAACGATCCATCGGCCTAGCACTCTCACTATTAGCCTTACTCGGCCTCGCTCACCTCGCCCTGCCCTTCGACAAGATCTGGACCGATCGCGCCACGGCCGGCGGCAATCTGGGCTTCCTTGTGAGCTTTCCCTTCATGACGGCCCTCAGTCCCAGCGTTGGAACCATCGTCCTCGGATCACTCTTTCTGGTCGGCATCTTCTTGGCCTTCGAGCCCGACGTGGCAGCCATCGTCGCTTGGGTGCGCGATACATTCGCTCGACCGGCGGCCCGCACCGTTCACCGCGCGGCCAAGGCCGTGCGTGCGGATGAAGAAGAGCCCGATATAGAAGAGGAGGAAGAAGAGGATGAAGACCTAGTCGAAGACGACATCGAGGCACCCGAACTCAATATCGTCCGCCCCGCCTTTGCCCAAGCCAACGTATCGGATCCTCCCGCCCCCAAGCCAAAGCCAAAGCCCAAGGACGTCGACGGCATTCAAATGACGGACACGCGCTACGAGGAATGGACGTTCCCGGCGCTCGACCTGCTCGAAGCCAATACGAGCGTTCTAACGGTGAACGACGAGGAATTGAAGAGCCAAGCCAAGCTCATCGAAGCCAAGCTGGCCGAGTTCGACATCGCCGTGACGGTGCGCGACGCCCGTCCTGGTCCGACTGTCACACAGTTCACCCTACAGCCGTCTGAGGGTGTGAAACTCTCGCGCATCGGCAATTTGAAAGACGATCTGGCCCTAGCGCTGGCTGCGCCCAGTCTGCGCATCGAAGCGCCAATTCCGGGAAAGTCGCTGGTCGGTATCGAAATGCCGAACTTGGAGCGTTCCACCGTGCACCTCCGCGAAATCATGGACAGTGCCGTATTCCAGACGAGCAAGTCGCCCCTCACCTTCCCGCTGGGACGAGACGTGTCGGGCGAGGCGGTGGTGGCCAGTCTGGAGTCAATGCCCCACTTGCTGATCGCCGGCGCCACGGGCTCCGGTAAGTCGGTGTGCATGAACGTCTTCCTGACGTCGCTGCTGTTCCAGAACGCGCCCCACCAGCTTAAGCTCATTCTCATCGATCCCAAGCGCGTGGAACTTATGCCTTACAACGGCATTCCCCACTTGCTCACGCCCGTCATTACCGAGGCCGACACCGCTTTGAAAGCCCTGCGCTGGGCCGTGCAGGAGATGGGCCGCCGTCTGCATCGTTTTTCGGAGCAGGGCGCGCGCAACCTGGACGAGTACAACGAGAAGCAAGCCGACGAATCGACCATGCTGCCGCGCATCGTCATCGTGGTGGACGAGCTGGCCGACCTCATGATGCGCCAGTTCAAGCGCGACACCGAGACGATGATCGTGCGCATCGCCCAAATGGCGCGCGCCGTAGGGATGCATCTCATCATCGCCACGCAGCGTCCGTCGGTCGACGTCATCACGGGCCTGATCAAGGCCAACATCCCGACGCGCATCGCCTTCCGCGTGGTCAGCTCGGTCGACAGCCGCACCATCTTGGATGGCGTCGGCGCCGAAGACCTGCTGGGCAAGGGTGACATGCTCTACATGACGGCCAACACACCCAAGCCCATTCGCATCCAGGGCATCTACGTGGCCACGAAGGAGGTAGAACGTGTCATCAATGCCGTAAAAATTGCCGGCGGCGGCGCCATTACGGAGCAAATCGGCCTAGGCAACGACGACGAGGACGATGAAGAAAACGAAGACGGCGAACCACGCGACGCGGGCAGCTTGATCGACCTGGAGGCCACGGACAACGGCGGCGACGAGTTGTTCTTCGAGGCCCTGCGTGTGGTGCGCTCGTCCAAAAAAGCCTCGGCCAGCCTGCTCCAGCGCCAGTTGAAAGTGGGCTATGCCCGCGCTGCGCGCCTGCTCGATATCATGGAAGAGAAGGGCCTGATTGGCCCGGCCGACGGCGCCAAACCCCGTCAGATTTACATCACCGAAGAGAAAAATCCTGACGACTCCCTCTAATGCGCCTCCTGCTCGCCACCGAGAATCCCGGCAAGGCGGTAGAGTTTCGCGAAATGTTCGCCCCGATCGACGTCGAGATCGTGACGCTGAATGACTTAGGCTTGCAGCCGCTACCCGAAGAGACCGGTGAAACGTTTGAAGAGAACGCACTCTTGAAGGTGCGCCATGCCTTCGCGCAGGCCGGCATCCCCACCATCGCCGACGACTCCGGCTTTACGGCCGAGGCGCTGGCCGGCGAGCTTGGCGTACACACCCGCCCCTGGGGCGGTCCTGGCGCCACTGATGAGCAGTGGATCGCCAAGTTTATGGCGCGCATGGAGGGGCAGGAAAACCGCCGCGCTCAGTTCGTCTGCGCATTGGCCTACAAAGACGGTGACCAGGAGCGCGTTTTCATGGGCACCTGCGACGGCACGATTACCCAGGCAATGGAAGCGGTGCCGCTTCCGGGCCTGGTGGCCTCGGCCGTTTTTCGCCCCGACGGCTGCGAGAAAGTTTTCTCGGCGCTCTTGCCAGAGGAAAAGCATGCAGTCAGCCACCGTGGCAACGCGATGCGCCTACTGCGCGATTACTTGGCCTCGCGTTGAGCGGGCGGATCGAGTGGCGTGAAATCGAGCGCCAAAATCTTTGCCCACACGCGTTCAATGATGGCGATTAAGTCGCGCGCATCGGACTCCGGAATGGTGAATGCCAGCGCCGCCGGCTCCTCGTCGCGCTCACCGACGAATTCCAGGAAAAACTCCACCGGTTCGTAGCCGAGCATTTGTGGTGAGTGCTCGATAAGCAGCTTGTAGAAGACGAGCTGACGGTACAAGTCGCCGTTACCGCCCTCGCGCACCTCCTTGTCGGTCTTGGGGCGGCCGGTCTTGTAGTCGATCACTTTCACCTTGGCACCGTCAATCTGGTAAAGATCAATGCGATCCATCAAGCCTTTCAGGCGAATATCACCCAAACGCGCCGACACCTTTTGCTCCGTGGCCCAAATGATCGGCGGCTGGCCGGCAAGGCGAGCGGCGAAATAGCGCGGCAACGCCTGGTTGCCCATGTGCAACAGACGCTCACGCTCTTTTTCAGTCAGAATTTCCCGCTCTGTAATGCCCCGGGCGAATCCCTGCAACAACGCCTCCTGCGAACTCTCACCCGAGTCACGCACGTGCCGCGCCCAGGTACGCAGCCCCTCGTGAACGGCGGTGCCGTAGGCAAGCGTGGCACTTTTGGCCTGAGGCAGGCCGAGCAGATCTTGACGAAGGAAGTTCTCGGGATCCTCCAAAAAATGATTCAACGCGGTCACGGATAGCTCGAACGTTTCGAGTTTGGAACGCAAGTACGACCGCAGGGCGTCATCCAACTCTGCTTTGGGCAGAAGCAGCAAGCTCGTCTTGGTCGCATCCTTCAGCTCCACGGTTTTTTCGGGCAACGGCCCACCCTCCACAGCGAAGGCCGACGGCGACACATCTTGCTCGCGCTCGCCGCGAACCACGCGTTCTGGGCACGACAAGATAAGCAACCGCTTGGCGCGCGTCCAAGCCACATAGGCAAGACGGCGTTCATCCTCCAGACCTTCGGCCAAGGCCGTGCCAAAGAGCAACTCCTCTGGTAAAGCGAGGCCGGCACTGGGGCGACGATGGTCCCAGTGCTTCTCGCGGAAACCGGCGACGATCACCACCTGGAACTCCAAGCCCTTGCTGCCGTGCGCCGTGAGTAACTGCACACCGTCGTCGATGAGGTGCGGGATGTCGTACTGCAGCTTGAGACCGTAGCCAGCCCGGTAGTCGAGATCGGTCAACAGTTCCTCCAACGTGAAGCGCGGATCCTCATAACTGCGACGCTTCACATGATCGAAAAATTCAGTAAGCGCCACCACAGCCATCGGATCGGCCGCACGCGGGTCGTCGGGTAGGATCTTGCTCTGGCGAATGAGCGTCTCGATGGTCTCGGGCAGGGTGACGGTTTCTAACCGACCGCGCAGGTTCAACAAGAAGTCACGCGCTCGTAGGAGCGAGGGCAAAGCATGCAGCTCGGTTCCCTTCTCCGCCGCAAAACGCTCCACGTCGGCCAGCACGTCGATCAACCGCAGCTTGGCGCTCTCCCGCTCGCCATTCAGCTCGCGCTGCAACGTCCAGAGACGGGCCAGGTCGGCGCTGTGACAATCGAAGCACACGACATGCAGGGCGGTCGCCAACGCGTGATCGTCACGCAAATCGTGCACGGCGCGCAGCATCGCGATGAGTTCCAGTACCTTTGGCGAATGCAGGAGGTTCAACTTGCCCGTAATCTGGGCCGGAATCTTTAAGCCCCGAAGTACGTCGTACAATTCGAACAGTTCGCCATTGGTGCGCGTCAACACGGCAATCTCGGAAGGCGGCGTACCAGCGGCGATCTCCGCTTCGATGAGCTCCGCAATAAAGAAAGGTTCAACGGCGTCGGAAACGGCGCGGAGTAACTGCGGCTCGTCACCCGAGGGGTCTTTCAAACCGCTGCTCAAGTTCTTCTCTACACCAGGCACCTTGCCAACCAGGCGATCTTTATTAACGGCGATCAAGCGCGAGGCAGCGGCCAGGATGGGCTGCGTGGAGCGATAACTCGTCTGCAGTACTACAATTGGACAGCGCGGGAACCGCTCGCGAAATTGGAGCATGCCGGCCACATTGGCGCCCTGAAAACGGTAAATGGCCTGATCGTCGTCGCCCACCACACACAGATTTGGCTCGCCAGCAGCCTCGGGAGGCGTCGTCAAAGCTTTGATGAAGGCATTCTGGGCGCCGTTCGTGTCTTGGTATTCATCGACGAGTACGTACTGGTAGCGCTCCTGCAACGATGCCAAAAGCCACTCCTCCGTGCGGAGCGCCTCGGTGGCGACGGCGATCATGTCATCGTAGTCAAAGAGTCCCTCCTCGCGCATTGCCCCTTCATACGCGGCAAATAACGATGCGAACTCTTTGGCCTGCTTGGCCATCTTCTCGTTGCGAGCCTGAGCCTTGGTACCAGGCTTACTCTTGGCCGACATCTCCACGGTATACATCTCCGCCACCTCTTTGGCGCGGGCGGGCGTCACACCTTCACGCTTGCACTGGCTGATCCGCTGCAGAATCTCACCGGTGCGCGCGTACGGATCTTTGGGATTCACCATTACGGCATCAGCGGGCAGGGTATCGATAAGCGCATTCAATAGGCGAAAGCGGCGGACATCCGTGGCCTGTTCTTCCAGGCGACGTTCCGCGAAGAGGTCGGGGTGTCGCAGAATAATGTCGTTGCAGAAGCCGTGAATCGTCGTCACCGTCACGCCGTAGGCATCCGGGCCGATCAAGCGGCGCAGGCGTTCGCGCATGGCGGTGGCGCCGGCCGTCGAGAACGTCAGGCAGAGGATGTTGCTCGGGCGGGCGTGGGTCTTCTTGAGGATGTTCCCGACGCGCACGCCTACCACCTCGGTCTTGCCCGTGCCAGGGCCGGCCAGGACCATGAGCGGCCCCTCGATCGTATCGACGGCCAATTTCTGCTCGGCATTGAGCCGATCGTACGCCTTGGCGAAGCTGGCGGAGATGGGAGCGTTCACGCCGGGAATCGTAGCACGGAAAAAAGGCGGCCGGGTGGCCGCCGGATCGGGGCGTACCCCAATCAGGTCGCGATCTTGATGCGACCGGGGGTCCAACACATGTTCCCGGTGTTCTCGCGGAAAATCTGCAGCAGACCTTGCGGGAAGCGGTCTTTCATGGGACCGCAACGGAGGAAGCGGCCGGTGCACCGCGGGTGCCGCGGATCCCCGCACCAGTACGGGATATCGGCCTCCGGAATGACGATATTCACGCGATCAAAGCTGATGACCCGGCCGAGCGGATACTCGATCTGTTCGCCGTCCCGGGAGAAGATGGCCTGTTCCGGGTCAAATTCCAGGTCGCAGAAGACCAACGTCATCTCGGGGGTCCACAGTCGCAAGGGCGACGAACTCATGGGGCGACTCCTGTGCAAAGCGGTGATGGGAATTTTCGACGCAATAAAATATTATCTTAGTCAAACCACCATGCAAGCCCAAACGAGGCTGAGAATGTAGGATTCGGACATGACACGCGCCGAACCCCTCCGCATCCCGCCCGCCGATTTCCGCACCCTGGTGCGCCTGGGCGTGACGCCTTCCTATAATGTCCTCGTCCGGAACCCCCAGGGCGAATACCTCTACGTGCTCCGCAAGAACGAACCGGTGAAGGACTACTGGTGGTGCCCGGGCGGACGCCTTTTTAACGGCGAGACGCCGGAGGCGGCCGTGCGCCGCGTGATGGAAGAAGAGATCGGGCTTGCACCGACGGACTATACGATTGAGCACCTCTCCGACCGCTTCAACAGCGAGATCTACACAGTGGAGGAGATGGACCCGGCCGAGATCGAGCGGCGCTATGGGCCGGGCATCGCGCACGTGCACTACTGGGCGAGCGTTGCCGTCATCAGCGTGACGGCCGAGGCCGCCGCGCGCGTGACGCTCGACGAGCAGTCGGGAGGGTTGGAGTGGCATGCCGAGATCCCGAATGACCATCCGTACCTTCATTGGTACTTCCAGGTGGCGCGGGAGGCAGGATTCTGAGCAGACAAAAAAAGGGCGGCCGTCCGAGTGGACGGCCGCCGCAGCAGGAAAACAGAAACGCTCACGCATGTGCGGAGCGCGCATTGAGACAGAAGCTCTCACCGCCGTCGAGGCAGAGAGTCAGCATGGTGCTGCGGCCGGTCGAGAATGACCCGCCGGCCGAGCGCATCATACGGCCGTTGATCGGGCCCGGGGGCGCGGGCTTCTTCCAGAAAGCCTGGTCCTGTGCCGGAACGCTCAGGACGACATTTCTCAAAACGATCATGTCGCCCACCTCGTACTGAACGGATTCGCCGCCAGTCACTTCGATGATGGTTTCACGGGGCACCAACCGGATCTCGCAGTCGCAAACGACGTCTCCGGATTTCAGTTTCGGCACTTCAGTCGAGCTCCTTCTGTTTGTAGCTTCCTACGGCATCCTCTCTCCAACAGAGGAAGAGAGGGTGGATAGGAGGCGGCGCTGACAAGGATCGCGTGAGGACGCGAACGTACCGCCCGCGTATCGCAGACGCAAGTATTTCTCCATTGTCGATCGAGCTCACTTCTGCTCGATCGGCTGCTCTTGGGCGCAGTGGTCGCACTTCTGGATCTTCTGGCCGTCCTTCACAAGCGTGACGAGCATGCCTTTGTGGCACTTGGGGCAGATGGTGCCCTGCACGAACGAGGTCGGCTGCGAGAAGCCCACGCGCTTGGGCGAAGCGCCGTGCTCGCGAATCGCAAGCGAACGCGGGTGGTCGCGCATTTTCTGGAGCACCTTGGCCTCAATCTGGCGGATGCGCTCGCGGGTGACGCCGAACTCGGTGCCCACCTCCTCCAGCGTGTGGCCGATGCCGTCGCGCAGGCCGAAACGCATCTCGATGATCTTGCGCTCGCGGGGCGTGAGGAAGTCGAGCATGGCGTGCACGTTCTCCTTCTTGAGCTGGCGGTTGGTGGCCTCGAACGGGTTCACGGCCTCTTCATCTTCAATGAAGTCGCCCAGCTTGCTGTCCTCTTCGGAGCCAACTGGCGCCTCAAGCGAGACGATGTCCTGCGAGATCTTCTGAATGTGCTGCACCTTCTTGATATCCATCTCCATTTCCACGGCCAACTCCTCGAGCGTGGGCTCGCGACCGAGCTCCTGCACCAGGCGGCGCTGCGTGTGGGTGAGCTTGTTGATCGTCTCGACCATGTGCACCGGAATACGGATGGTGCGGGCCTGGTCGGCGATGGCGCGGGTGATGGCCTGGCGGATCCACCAGGTGGCGTAGGTGGAGAACTTGAAGCCGCGCTCGGGATCAAACTTCTCGACGGCACGGAAGAGACCGATGTTTCCCTCTTGGATCAGGTCAAGGAACGACAGGCCGCGGCCGATGTACTTTTTGGCAATAGAGACAACGAGGCGCAGGTTGGCCTCGGCGAGTTGCTGCTTGGCACCGGCGTCGCCCTTGCGGATGCGGCGAGCCAGATCGACTTCTTTCTTAGCATCGATGAGGGGCACGCGCCCGATCTCACTCAGGTACATGCGCACCGAGTCGTTGGAGATCTCAAGCAGGTCGACCTCCTTCTCTTTGCGGCGCTGCTTCTTCTTGTCCTCTTCGGAGAGTTCGCGTTCGTCGGGAGCGATGCCGGCCGTGGCGACCATCTGCATCACTTCGCCGTCCTCGTCGTCCTCGAGCTTTTCGGCCACACCTTCCTCTTCCTCTTCTTCCTCTTCACCCTCGGCGGCATCGTCGCCCGCGGAGACGATATCGGCCAGATCTTCGGTTTCGGCGGGAGCAGCCTTCTCGGACGCCTTGCCCTTCTTCTCCCAAATCAGCGCATCTTTCACGTCGATCACCTCGATGCCCAGGTCGATGAAGAGCGTGTACACGTCGTCGAGCAAGTCGACGTTCTCTTCGGCGTTTGGAATGGCCGAAATGATCTCTTGGTGCGTGACGTAGCGCTGTTCACGACCTTTTTTCACGAGGTGCTTGATCGCCTCGGGAAACTTTTTCAGGTCGTCGTCGGACGGCTGCGCGATGAACTTACGGGGATGGGAAGCCATGCCCTAACGAGTGGGAAAAGGAGGAGAGGTCAACGTGACCGTCATAGGCTACCGACCGAGCTGCCCAGAGGAAAGGGCATCTGTCGGTTTTCTTAGAGTGAAACCTTGGCCAATTTTGCCGCCTGGCTTACCTGAGTCTTTAGAAGCTCTTCTTCGGCCACCTGACCGCCCTTTGCGGCTTCACGAAGACGTTTGGCGATATCTGGCAACTTTTTAAAGAGGATCGTCTCCTGATTGGCCCGCTGGCAGTGGGCACGGATTTCACGAGCGGCAGTACTGTCGTTCCAACTTGCCAGGCCTTTCTCTTCCCAATAGAGCAACAGGATTTTTAGGCGCTCCAGGTCGGCCGCTTCCAGGCCAAGGGTGTCGACCGCCACCGTCTGACGCTCACCCTCGAGCGCGATGAGCTTGTCGTAGAGCGTGGCACCAAGCCCATCTTCGGGTCGGATCAACTCCTTCAGTTCGCGCAAGAAAGCGGGATAAAAAATAAAGAGCAACAGCGCCAGTTCGGCCTTACTCGAGACAGGGTGCGATTCCGCCGGTTCGGCGACCGCTGGGCGGCGGGCGGCGGTTGGTGAAGAGCGGGCCGCGCGAAGATCTTGCTCAAGCGCGGTCTCAACAGTGCCCAGCGCTGAGGCAGCAGCAGAGATGGCACGCTTACGCTCCACGGCGGATGAAAGTGCTTCTAACAGCGGCAAGAGACGATGAAGGGCGGCGCGGCGCACGGTGGGGTCGGATACATCGGTGCCGCGGATCTCGTCGAGCACCAGGTCGATGTAGGGCAAACCACCGTCGGAGAGCAGCTGTTTCAGCAAACCGGGCTGCTCGAGCGCCAGGTCGGCTGGATCTTTCTCTGGCAACGTGAGGGCCGTCACCTGCAGGTCTTGCGCAGCCAGCACCAAAAAGGCGCGTTCGGCGGCCTCACGGCCAGCGCGATCGCTGTCGAGACAAAGCACCACGCTGTCGACGTGACGCTTGAGATAACGGGCGTGCTCCTCGGTAAGGGCCGTGCCGCAGCAGGCGACGGCGTTCAGGATGCCGCTACGGCGGCAAGCGAACACATCAAAGTATCCCTCGACCAACACAACCGAACGCGCATCGCGCACAGCTTCGCGGGCAGCGTCCATGCCAAAGAGCACCTCACTCTTCCGATAGAGCGGCGTCTCGGGCGTGTTGATGTATTTCGCAGGATCATCGGCGCGCATCGCCCGGCCACCAAAGCCAATCAAGCGGCCCTGCGGGTCGCGGATGGGGATAATAAGACGCTCGCGGAAGCGATCGTACGGGCGCTGGTCGGCCAGATCTTTCTGAATGGCCAAGCCAGCCGCCACAACCTCCGTCTTACTGAAACCGTCTTTTAGCAACTGGTCGTACGTGGCCGTAAAACCGGCTGGCGCATAGCCCAATTCGAGCGCTGCTATTTCAACGGCGTCCATGCCGCGCTTCTGTAGGTACGCCAGAGTCTCAGCCGAGAGCGAAAGCGCCTTCTTCCAGTGAGACAGCGCCGCCTCCAAGCACTCGCGCATGCGCTCGCGCTCGTCCTTCCTTACCACCGGCGCAGTCTGCTCGCGCTTGGGCAGCTCCAGCCCCACCTTGTCAGCCAGATCTCGGATAGCTTGCGGAAAATCGACGCCTTCAATGAGCTGATAGAAGCTGAAGACGTCGCCGCCTTTCTGACAGGCGAAGCAGTACGCAATGCCTTTATCGGGAGAAATCAGAAAGCTCGGCTTCTTGTCGTTATGAAACGGACAGAGTGCCTTAAAGCTGCGACCCTTCTTCTCAACCTTGCAGTACTGCGCGACAAGGTCCTCGATGGGCAGGCGGGCCTTAATCTCGGAGACGGGGTCGAGCATGGCGACCCAGTATAGCATCCTCACCAGACTACGACGCCACAACCTCCGAATCGGGCGGCTCCTCAAGGAGTTGCAGAAGAGCGGCACGGGCAACCAATCCCCGGCGCACCGCCTCGTCGAAAGCGATATCTTGGGCCACTTGCCCAAACCAATTCAGCGCCACACCGTTGTTCGCAGCAGTGCGCATGAATTCGAAGAGCGGGCGCAGCGATTCCTTTTCTGGCTGGCCATCCTCGCCGACGGCCTCCACGAACAGGTCCATCGTCTCGCCGAACGACGGCCGGCCAACGGCGCGCCAGACGGTGTCGAAGCCGACGCGGAAGGCCTCGAGCCCGTCGTTCACATCCTCTTCTTCGTGCCGGCGGAGGTGGAGCATGGCGGACATCAGGAGCGTTGGACGACCCAGCGGGAGAGACGGTTGAGGAGGCGGCCCTTGCTGACCACGCCGGAGCCGAGCGGCACGCCCTGCCAGCGCAGGATCACGTCGCCGGCCACGCCCTCGGGGGCATCCAAATCTTTGCCGTCGAGCAACGCCTCAAGTTGCGCATCATCCACTTCCACGACGTTTTTCGTCGCCTCGTTGCCGCGCAGGCTGATGATCTCCTGCACGATGCGGACGCGGTGCTCCTCCACGCGCTTGGCCCAGGACAATCCCAAGCTGTCGACGGGACCGGGCATGGAGAATTCCCAGACGGCCTCGGTGGTGAGCAGCAGCTGGTTGCCGCCTTCGAGCAGCAGCTCACCGGGACGTAGGAAGCTCGACCCGAAATCCTCGGCGAAGTCGCGTGCGAACTGCTCCTGGCGGCCGGTAGGCAGCGGCATGATACGGAACGGTACCTTCTCCATCGGCTCGGGGGCGCGGGTGACGGCGGTCTTCTGCAGCACGGCGCAGAAGAAGCCCTCGGTGTCGTAGGTCTGGGGCCAGAGACGCAGCAGCGGCAGGTTGCCGGGGCCGACGTTCCACTTGGACTGGACCAGCTGACTGTCGGCGATGGGTTTATCGAAGAGACCGGCCGGACCAATCCCCAGCTCACGCGGATCCAGCACCGTCACGCGGCCGTCGTAGCGCTGCAGCAGCCACGAGACGACGCCCTCATTCTCCTCGGGCGTGAGGGTGCAGGTGGAATAGATGAGGCGGCCGCCCACCTTGAGCGCGTGCAGCGCCGACTCGAGCAGCTCCTGCTGGACGCGAGACATTTTGCCCACGCTCTCGTCGCCGCCGTACTTGAGGGCGTCGCTGTCTTTGCGGGCCGTGCCCTGGGCGGTGCACGGCGCATCGCAGAGTACGCGGTCAAATCGCTCGGTCATCTGTTTGGCATACCACTGGCCGACTTTCTTCATGACGATGGCATGGCTGACACCGCTGCGCTGAAGCGCGCTCTTCAAGGTCCACAAGCGCTTTTCCTGCACGTCGTTGGCGACGAGCACTCCCCTCCCCTCCATGGCCGACGCAATCTGCGTGGTCTTGCTACCGGGCGCGGCGCATAGATCGAGGATCGTCTCGCCGGGGCGGGGTTGCAGCAGCGCGGCCGGGAGCATGCTCGACGCTTCTTGCATGTAAAAATGCCCGAGCAAATGGAGCACGTCACGACCGAGCGCCTTGCTGAAATCTTCACGGTCGATGAAGAAGCCCTCCTCGCACCACGGCACCGGCTGCAGGTTCCACTTCTTACGATCGGCATAGACACGAAACTTCTCCACGGACGTTTTAAGTCCGTTGATGCGTACGCATTTACGCAGCGGTCGGTCAGTTGCCTCTTTGAGAGCGGCGACAGAGGTGATGTCCGCGTAGCGGTCGAAGGGGTGCGCCATGAGGTTTGGACCCCCAGCATAGGAGAGCTGGAGCTGTCGGCCAATACCTCTCATAAAACCATTAGAATCAAGAAAAGTAATGTAAACTACACAAAGCCGAGGGCGCCGGTACAATGACTCCATGAACGAGGGTTCAGCCGAAGAAGACTGCGATCCGCTCCAAGAGGCACTGGGAGACCTGGCCCACTTGGCCAACGCTACCAACAGCGATGCTGGCGAAGTTGTCCGCCAAGAGGCACGGAACCGCCGCCGACAGAGGGATGCGCTCAACCTGCGCGAGTTACGCTTTCGTTTAAAGCGCGACGTCCTACTGGAAGTGCGACGCCTGTGCGAAACGAATGAACAGCTGGACAGCACCTGCCGCCAACTCGCCGCCATGCCGCCGAGCCGATCTGCCTTCGACAGCAAGTGTGACTTGCTCTACTGCCTGGCACAGCAGCATCCGCACCTCCGTGCCATTTTTGCGCATTACAACGACCTGCGCTCGGCGCTGCAGCGGTCGCTCTACGCGGTGGACCCCGCCCAGACGGACCGCAGCGACCTCCTCGCGGATTAAACGCTCACACCACGAAACTCACCAAGCGACCGGGCACATAGATCTCTTTCTTGACTGCCTGACCGCTCAGAAATTTGACGACGTTCGGCTCGGCCTTGGCGGCCACAATCACCTCTTCGGCGGTAGCGTCGGCAGCGACCTCTACCTGGCCGCGCAGCTTCCCATTCACCTGTACGGCCACCACGAGCGTGTCGCTCTTGAGGAATGCCGGATCGAAGACGGGCCACAATTGCTCCACCGCGAACCCCTCGCCGCCGAGCCTCTCCCAGAGTTCATCGGCCAAGTGCGGTGCCAGCGGTGCCAGCAGTAAGGCGAACGTGCGAGCAGTCTCACGACTTAGTGCCGTCTCGGACTCCAGTACGTTCAGCAACTCCATGAGCGCGGAGATGGCGGTGTTGAAGCGCAGGCCCTCCAGGCTATCGCCCACAGCCTTGATGGCCCTGTGCAGGGCGGTGCGCGCGGCGGACGTATCGTCGTGCTTCGCCTTGATGGCCGGGCCGGCGAGCAGCTTCCAGGCGCGCTGCACGAAGCGGTCGATGCCCTTGATGCCCGTGTCGCTCCAGTCGCCGCCGTCGGTAAACGGCCCCATGAACATGAGGTACATACGGAAAACGTCGGCGCCGTGGCGGTCCACGAAGCTGTCGGGGCTGACCACATTCCCCTTGCTCTTGCTCATTTTCGCGCCCGCATTGGTGATGAGGCCCTGATGCACCAGGCGCTGGAACGGCTCGCCGTGCGAGACGATTCCCATGTCTTGCAACGCCAACATGACAAAGCGCGCATAGATGAGATGCATGCAGGCATGCTCGGGGCCGCCGATGTACATCGCAGTCGGGAGCCACTTCTTTTCCAAAGCAGGATCGACGAACGTCTGGGCGTCGCCCTCCATGAGGTAACGCAGGAAGTAGAAGCTGGAGCAGACGAAGGTGTCCATCGTGTCGTACTCCGGCGTCCAGCCTTTGCCAAAGATCTTCTCGGTGCGCGCCTTGAACTCCTTGGAATGTTTGAGCGGCGACTCGCCGGTGGGCTTGAATTCCACGTCGGTCGGCAGCAACCACGGCAGGTGCTCCTCGGGCACCGGGTGCGCCTTCCCGTCGGGATCGTAGACGATCGGAATGGGCGCCCCCCAGTAGCGCTGGCGCGAGATGAGCCAATCTCTCAATCGGTAAGTGGTGACGCCGCGGCCAGATTCCTCACCTTCAAGCCAGGCGATCATCTTCTTTTTGGCCAACTCCGAATCTAGACCATCAAGAAAACCACTGGCCTGCATGGTGCCGCCATCGGTCCACGCAGCCTTGGCAAAATCGTGTTCGACAGGCGGAACCATGACGGACACGACGGGCAGTTTGTATGTCTTGGCGAAATCGAAATCGCGCTCGTCGTGCGCGGGCACGGCCATCACGGCTCCTGTGCCGTAATTCACCAGCGCGTAGTCGGCGATCCAAACTGGGATCTTCTTGCCAGTAGCAGGATTGACCGCGTGTGCACCGGTGGGGATGCCGGTCTTCGTCTTGTCGCTGGTGCGCTGCAGCTCCGTCTTCTTGCGGACTAGTTCACGGTAGGCGGCCACCTCCTTTTTATGGTCGGCGGACGTGATGAGGTCGACCAGCGGATGCTCTGGGGCCAGCACTACGTACGTGGCACCGAAGAGCGTATCGGGACGAGTGGTGAAGACCTTGATCGTCTCATCGTGTCCCACGACGTCGAACGCGATCTCCGCGCCCTGACTTTGGCCAATCCAGTTTCGCTGCATGATCTTAGTCTTCTCAGGCCAGTCGAGACCGGCCAAACCATCCAGTAGTTTTTGCGAGTAGTCGGTGATCTTCCAGAACCACTGCTCCAGGTTTTTCTGCACTACCTCTGTACCGCAACGCTCGCACTGCCCTTCCTTCACTTGTTCGTTGGCAAGCACGGTCTGATCTTTGGGACACCAGTTCACGCGCGCCTCCTTCTTGTACGCCAGTTTGTGGCCGTACATCTTCAAAAAGAGCCACTGTGTCCACTTGTAATACGAGGGGTCGGAGGTGTTCAGAGTCCGGTCCCAGTCGTACATCGCGCCGATGCGTGAGAGCTGTTCAATCATCGTGCCCACGTTTTTCTTGATCGACTCCTGCGGCGGCACGCCGGTCTTGATGGCGTAGTTTTCGGCGGGCAGGCCGAATGCGTCGAAGCCCATCGGCTCAAAAACGTCTTTCCCCTTCATGCGGTGGTAGCGCGCCGAACTGTCGGCGGGCGCGAAGTTGTACCAATGCCCCACGTGCAACTTGTCGCCGCTCGGGTACGGAAACATGGCAAGGGCATAGTAGGGGTGCTTCGCCTTCTTCAGGTCGGCCTTGTGCAGGCCGGCGGCCTGCCACTTGGCCTGCCACTTTTTTTCGACGACAGAGGGTTCGTAGGGATGGTCCATCACCGCCATGGTACTGCTTTTACGCGCCATTGGCAGCCTTCGCTTGCTCACGTCGTTGACCCCAGCGGATTTCGGCTTAGTCTCGACGCGCGTCCATTCTTTCAAATCACGGCTTCGCGAAGGAGTCGAGCAATGCCCGACGAGTATGAGTATGTGATCCGCACGCCCCGCCACGCGGGCCCCTACGTCTTCATCGACCACGGCCAGCCGCAGCACGGCCGGCTGTTCCACGCCGGTCCGCCCACGGACGTGGGCATTTGCTCCTTCGAGGCACTGCCCACACAGCTCCAGTTGGCGGAGTGTCCCGGCGAGCCGCCGATCCTCCTCGGCACCCAGGCGCTCGTGCCCGTCCCCGCCGTCGAGGGAGACTACTGGGTCTTCCTAGGCTTCAGCGAAGACTCCCGACTGCGACTGCAGTCCGTCACCCGCCATATCGACGGCGCCTGGACGCCAGTGCGCCAGGCCGTGCTCGGCCGAGGAACGATGGCCATCGACGGCGCCGACGAGCAGTCGGTGGAATACCCCGAGCGGCTGTTTACGCACTTCGCCGCTTTCTGGAACCACACAGTCCTCAAGCTGGACGGCTCAAAGCTCTATCTCTGCCGCGCGGCCTAAGGCACGGCGACCCCCTCCCACGTGGAGGGGGTTTTTAGAAGATATCCGTCGCCCGCCCCTCCGCCAACGCGCGGAGGGGCCTTTTTTTGCCATGCGTTCGGCCAAATCTCCGCTACACTACCCCGGTATGGCCAAGCTCCCGCTCGTCGCCATCATCGGCCGGCCGAACACCGGCAAGTCCAGCCTCTTCAACGCGCTCCTCGGCGAGAAGCGCGCGATCGTGAGCGACATCGCGGGCACTACGCGCGACCAGGTGGCCGCCAAGATCGAGCGCGAGAAGGTGGATTACCTGCTCGTCGACACCGCGGGCATCGGCGGCGGCTCAACCGACAAGGAGCTGGAGGAGGACGTGGCGACCCAGACGACGATCGCCCTGGAGAAGAGCGACCTTATCCTCTTCACGGTCAACGGCCGCGAGGAGATCACCAAGAGCGACGCGACCGTGGCCGACTTACTTCGCCGCAAAGCCAAGCGCCACGTTCCGATTGTGTTGGTGGTGACCAAGTGTGACAACGCCAAGATCGAGCAGGAAGCGCTGCCGCGCGCCTACGAGTTGGGCGTTGGCGATGCGACCGTGGCGACGAGCGTCACGCAGGGTCCAGGCGTGGGCGAGCTGGAAGAGATCATCGAGACGCAACTCCAGAAGCTTCACTTCGCCAAGTCAGAGGTTGAGAACGACGGTATTCCGCGCGTGGCACTCATCGGCAAACCCAACGTGGGCAAAAGTTCCATCGTGAACGCGCTCATGTCCGACACCCAGAAAGAAGCGAACCCGCGCCTCGTCTCATCCATCCCGGGCACCACCCGCGACGCGTCGGACACCACCATCCGTCGCGACGACAAATCGTATGTCTTCGTCGACACGGCCGGCCTTCGCCAGCAGGGCCGGGTAGAAGGCGACATTGAGTACTACTCCACGCTCCGCAGCATCCAGGCCATCGACCAATCGGACGTGGTACTGCTCGTGCTCGCGGCTGACGAGCCGATTAGCCGCCAAGACAAGCGCATTGCCCGCCAGGCACTCGATGCTGGCAAAGGCCTGCTGCTTATCTTGAATAAGTCCGACCTCCTTGAGGCGGGCGGCAAAGAAGACAAAGCGGTGGAGATTCGCAAAGAACTCTCGTTCTGCAAGTTCGCGCCCATCTTCGCCGTGTCGGCCAAGGACCGCGAGGGTTTGGCGAAAATCTTCCCTGTCATCGACCTCATCGTGGAAAATCGCAAGCGTCGTCTGGCCACACGAGACCTGGTGCGCTGGTACCAGGAAGCCATTCGCGGTCGCCCGCTCGGTGCCGCCGCAGGCGGCAAGTACATCACTCAGGCCGACGAGGTGCCGCCCACGTTCGCCCTCTTCCTACGCAACCCGAAAGACGTGCATGGCTCGCAGCTCCGCACGCTGGAGAACAATCTTCGCTCGACCTTCGCGTTCGACGGTGTGCCGATTCGGTGGTCGCTGCGCGAAAGTTCATAATTAAAAAAAATCCTTCCTTAATACTCGCTTGTGGCGGGGTATCGCGCTATATCCCTCCGCAGGGCGGCCTGTTTTCTTTCTCTACCTTCTTTTGCGTCAAAAGAAGGTGAAAACCATTAACCCGCGATTTTCTTATCCCGCACCCGACTATCCTCGCGCACCGGCAACGGATAGGCGCGAATGGCCGTCTCCAATTTATCGAGCAGCTTCACGGGATCGTCATCGAAAACCATGTTCGGCGGAATCTCCCGCTTGCAGAGATCGCGAATGATCATTTCCACGTGATTACTAATGCCGCCGGAATTCGTCACCACCCCGATGGGACGGCCTTCGTCATACGCAATGGTCAGCTCGTTCAGCGTGCCGACGCCGCCACTGATGATCACAACACCATCGGCAGAGCGGATATTGATGACGTCGCGCTCCATGAACCCCATGCCCGTGTAGATCAGGAAATCATGATCGTGGGGCGAGAGGTATTCGTTGACGTGCTCATATTCGGAAAAAGCGGGCGAGATGCCGATCGTGAAGCCTCCCTGCTCTTTGGCAGCAAGCATGGCGTCGTGCGGCAGGCCGGGGCAGGCGCCATTGATAAAGATATGACCGCGTGCGCCAATCTCCCGACCGAGCACTCGCGCTTTTTGACGCGCCACGGGATCTTCAATCAGCGGACCGCTGGCAGCACCCATCACGCCAATCTTGATGCGGTGATAGTGGGCAGAGCCGGTACCGGCAGGAGGATTCATGTGTCTGTCTGGGATGCATCCAGTATAGCAAAATAACCGACTTGCGGCTAGCAGCTGCACTCAAGCCGTGTATTTCATATTTATTTATTTTATTGTATAATATTAAAAATCTCCACACATATGCGCTCACCCCGTCGCGTTCAGCCCTTGAGCATTTTGCTGTCATTCTCACTGGTCGCCATCGTGGGCATCGTCGCCCTGCAGCAGACCAGCTTCTTTCAGGCTGAAGCAGCTGTTTCACGCGGCTATTGCGGTGACGGAATCAAGAATGGCACTGAGCAATGCGACCTAGGTATCCATAACGGCCCCCGGGCACAAAGCCGCTGCTCCAAGCAGTGCACACTTCGCCGGCCCACATAACCCGCCTTCGACAGCGACTCAACAACCTCGTCGCCCAGCGAAGTCGTTCATCACAGCGTGAATTGGCCGTTGGCGAAAATCACTTTCGTGGCGCCGCCCGGCAACTCGGCGGTGACGGTGCGATCGACGGTCGAGACGATGTCCGTGTGCTCGGGCGAATCGTTAAAGCCCATCGCCTCCCATTCCTCCTTGGTCGGCTTGGACTGATCGCCGTCGAAGCTGTCTTTGTAGGCCTTACCCACCGCCAAGTGCGTGTTGCCGAAGGGGCCGCCCATATTCTCGTCGAACAGAGTGTCGGCCATGAAGCGCGTGATGCGCGAAATGCGCCGATCCGTCAGAGAAAACTCGCCGATCTTATCGGCGTTCTCACGGGCGATCATGGCCCGTAAAAATTCTTCGCCCTGCGAAGCTGAGGCCTTCACCACGCGCCCATCCTTAAATTCCAAAGTCACATCCTTCACCAGATTGCCGAAGCGATAGAGCGGCTGATTGAAGCGGATGACCCCCTCAGTCCCCCGCCAGTCGGGCGAGATGAACAACTCGTAACTCGGGATGTTGCGACCGCTGCCGCCAAGCCACTGGCGGTTGGCGCCGAGCTTTACCCAGAGGTCAATCCCCTCCGCTTCGACGTGTACGCGCTCGATCTTCAAGGCGTTAAGCTCTCCTTTTAAGCGATCAAGTTCAGACTGAATACGCTTCCACTCAGCCACGGGATCGGGCTTGTCGAGGTAACAGCCCTCGATCACCTGTTGCCAATACTCCTGCAGCGACATACCCGCCTCGGCGGCCATCGCCGCAGTGGGATACATGGCGAGCGTCCAACTGAACTTGCCCTGACGCTCTTTCTCGTCGTACCACTCGCGCACCTTGCGTCGGCTGTCGCTGGCCATGAAAAGCCGCCTGGGATCCACGTCCTTCAATTCATGCGGGTCGCTGTCGGAAATAATACTGACGTTGTGATCGACCAGCTCGGTCTCGGCCTTCTTGAAGGCCTCGGGAAAGAACGTGAGCTGCTCATCGGAGGCATAGCGGAAGAACACTTTCGAGAGCCCCTCGGCAATGTACTGCTGCTTCACGTGTCCGCCAGATTGGAGGACGGCGCGCATCAACTCGGGCAGGAGCGGCTTGGCACTGTCGGGTACGGTCAATTGCACCACGTCGCCGGGTTTGATGCCGCGGCAGTCGTTGAGCGCGAACTTCACGAGCAAATCAGCGTAGTTGGCGAGAATGTCCTGAGATGGAACGTAGTCTGGCATGGCGCGCAGGATACGCCGCGTCCCGTTGATCACAAATGTCGCGCTTTGTTCACGTTATGTTCGTCAAGCGTGCGGCCGTAGTAGATCTGGCCGTCGGGAGCATGCAGGTAGTAGTAGTACGGCGAGGCCTCGGGACGAATCGCCGCGTCGATGGCACCAATGCCAGGGTTACTGATGGGCCCCGGCGGCAAGCCACGCTCGCGCCGCAGGTTATACGGAGAATCCACCGCCAAGTCGGCGGCAGTCGGACCGCCAGATTGCGACTTGCCTACGGCATAAAGCACGGCTGCGTCGACGCCAAGCTGCATGCCTTCGTCGAGACGCTTCCACAAAATGCCGCTGACAACCTTTCTTTCGTCGGCGCCGCGCGACTCGCGCTCCAGCAACGAAGCCATGGCAATAATCTCTTTCAGACTACGGCCGCCCTGGGCAATCTCGGCAGCGCGCCCAGCCACCACCTTGGCACGAAAGGTATCAAGCAAGCGACCGGCAAATGCCCGTACGTCGAAACCAGAGGCAGACACGTAGTAGGTATCGGGGAAGAGGTAGCCCTCCAGGCGATTCCCAGGCGCGGGCACCGACGTGGGTACAAACTCGTAGGCGGAAAAATCGCAGTCGCGCGCGCAGGCTAGAAGCGCACCCGTGGCAGCTAAGCCCTTACGAGCCAATTGCGCATCGATATCAGCCACGGTGGATCCTTCGGGAATGGTCAGCACAGACTCTTCGGCCCGCCCCGAAGCGAGCGTGGCCAACACCTCGTCGAGGGACCCAGAAGGACGCAGCACGAAGTCGCCGGCTTGGATGGTGGCACCGCCCATGAGGGCAACATGGATGCGGGCTGCCAGCGCCGAGCGAATCACATCACGGTCTTCGAGTCGCCAGAGCACAGACGAGACGGACTCGCCCTGCTGCACAGCAAAGAGTTCGCGACGATCGCTCGTAGGATCGAGGGCCTGCAACGCCGAGGAATACCACCACCACCACGTGGCGCCCACGAACAGTGCCGCCAGCACAGGCAGCAGCCAACGACGCCGCGGGGCGCGGCGGGCGCGGGCGCCGGCAAAGGCCCTGCGCTCGATGGGCATCAGGCCTGCCCGGTGGAAAGGCCCATCTTCTCCATGACAGGCTTCATGTATTCGGTGGCCACCACCTGCGACTTCTTAAGCGCGCGATTCAAAGCGTCCACCAAGGCGGGTTCCAGTTTGGCGTGCGGCACGGCGGGATCGAGCGTCACGCTCACCACTTCCTGCTCGGCCGAAACGACCACCTGAACGCCGACGCCTTCGGCCTCAACGTGGATGGACTTCAGCTCCTGCTTCACCTTCTTCGCCTCCTTCTGGAGCTTGTACATGTCTTTCATCTGCGAAAATGACGGCATGAGGAAAGCCTATCACTCCCCACCCTCGCCCGTCGACTCTTCCGCGACCAAATCGCCTCCGGTCAGGTACTCCAAGGGGATACCGTTCTCCCGCATGAATGTGATGAGTTTCTCCCGGGGAATGCGACGATGCCTTGACCCGGGCACCTTGAAGCCGACGAGGCGCCCCGCATCAAAACAGCGAATGATCGTCTGCAGGCTTACTTTGCAGATCTTGGCGACTTGGCCGGTGGTAAACACCGTCCGTTCAAGCGCCGCTTCCGGCATGTCTGCTTGGGCCGCAACAGATTCCAACGTCGGCTGTGAATCAAATGGCATAGCACCATCATTCCCATTGCGCTGATAGTGTCAATGGACACTACTTGATGGCTTAATAAGGCCATTCTATGTAAATTGCATAAAAATTTGATTGTTTTTTAATAACACATTATCGTGGAGGACGACGCTCCTTCCCAGCACCGCTGCCTCTTCTGGAACAGCTCATTTCCCGTGGGCTCCTCCGGGAGAGGCACGTTGACCTCACCC
>CAZYNU010000010.1:0-6193 GCA_964648045.1 uncultured Candidatus Peribacteria bacterium | reverse complement strand
GCACCCCTCCTCGCGAGGGGTGCTTCTTTACGATGACTCAGAGCGATAATGGCGGGACTGGCGGCACAGCGGGCGGCGGCGTGCCCTTGGAGATGCCGATGCGATCCTCGATCTCTTGGTTCACAAATTCCTTCTTCCGTCCGTATTTCGTGCGGCTGTATTCCTTAATAAGCGCCGAAAGCTTCTCGTTGCGGTCGCTCTCGTCGTAGATCGTCTTCATGCTGAACGGGCGGCTGGTGGTGTTATTGATGTTCAGCTTGCAGTAGCAGTGGAAGTTCGGGATGCCGATCACGTCCTGCTCCGAGAGCACGGGCGCGTATTCCTTGGCCATATACTCGGCGTCCTCGGCGCCGATCTTGAAGCTGACGATGGTGCCCACGTTACCGAAGACGGCGTCACGAATTTTCGTGTTGGCCTGGTCGTAGTCGGAGGTCTTGCCCGTCAACTGGCCGATGTACTGGTGGGCCATGATGAGGCCCAGTTCGTACTTGCGGGCCTCGGAAAGAATGGAGGCAAACGCGTCGGTAATGAAGTTCTGGAACTCGTCCACGTATAAGTAGAAGCGCTTGCGCTGGGCCTGCGGAACGTCGGCGCGGCTCATGGCAGCCATGTTCACCTTGTTCACGAAGATGAGGCCGAGCAGCTGGGCGTTCACGTCGCCAATCTTTCCCTTGGAGAGGTTTACCAGCAGGATCTTCCCCTCGTCCATCACCTGGCGAACGTTGAAGGCGCTCTTGGGCTGGCCGATGATGTTGCGAATGGTCGTGTTTGTGATGAATGGTCCGAACTTGGCCGAGAAGTACGGGATCATTTCCTCCTTTTCGCGGGCGCCGGTCTTGGCGATTTCGTGCTCCCAGAAGCTGCGAACCACCACGTTCCTGCACTTGCTCACCTTGTAGCGCTGGAACTCTTCGTCCACGAACAGGCGGGGCACGTCGATGAGCGTAGCGCCCTCTTCTTCGTCGTCCATGAGCGTGAGGCAGCCGTTGCGGAAATAGTGCTGAATGCGCGGGCCGAAGATCTCGTTACCGTACATCTTGATGAAGATCTCCATCGCGTCGAGCGAGGCACGGTCTTTCTCTTCTGGCGTGACGGCTTCGAGCATATTCAGACCCATCGGACGCTCGATGTCGGCCGGGTCGAAGAGGATCACATCCTTGGCCCGCTCCTTGGGAACGTGCGCCAGGATATCCTCGATGAGGTCGCCGTGCGGGTCGACGACGCACAGTCCCGAGCCAGCTTTCACGTCTTGGCGAGCCTGGAAGTTCAAAAGCGCAGACTTACCCGTACCCGACTTACCGATGATGTACTGGTGGCGAGTGCGGTCGGTGTCGAGGAAATGGATCTCGGTCTTCTGCGCGCGGTAGTCGTTGAGGCCGAGCAGAATACCCTCTTTCGGCACGTTGGGGGGCGGCGGCAGCACGCGGTAGGTGATCCACTGAATGACGGGGATCTTGTTGTAGCGGCTATCGGGGAAGTGGAAGAGCGACGCCAACTCGCGTTCCACGAGGAGGCACGACTTCGTCCAGGGGAAGAAGTCGTTCAAGCGATGCTTCCACACCCAGTGAATGAGCGGCGCGTTCCACGACAGCGGGAAGAAGTCGACGAACATGCGGCGATTCACGAAATAGTTGCCGTAGAGGTCTTTGAAGACGTTGAAAGCGACCTGAATGTTGTTAGTGATATCGATGGCGCGTTCCCACGTTTTGGCAGCCGCCATCACGCGGATACTGGCGTGGAACGGACTCATGCCTGCCTTCTCGCCAATGCGCTTATACAGCTCTTCCTCGGGCTGGATCATGCGCACGAACGAGTCGCCCTTGGATGCACCAGGAGCCAAGCTCTGACCGGCGATGGTAATGGCGCCGGTGAAGAACTTGATGAGCGGCGACAACACCGGGATGTGCTCAATCCACAGGTCCGACTTGCCCTTGAACTTCGCGCTCGCGAAGCGCTCGGCGATCTTGCCCCACTTGTTCGAGAAGCTCGGCGTGATCGTCACCTGAATGGTGGCCAGCTCGCCGTCGTCGAGCTTGCTCAAGACGTTACTCAGGTCGTTGAGCGGATCGTCCTGCATCTGCTCGTAGAAACGCACCGGGAAGTAGAACTTTTTGGCGAACGCCATGTGGTACCCCACGAGCTTGTAGCCCTTGGGCCAAATGTCGGGGATGGGTGAGCGCATCACCTCAGCATCCGGGTAGAACGACGTGATCTGCTTCTCGACAATCGAAACAAGATTGGGCTTTGTGAGCACGTGGAACGACAGTTCGTTCTTCTCCATCACGATCTCGAAACTGATGGTGTTATAGCGGAAGAACCAGAAATGTACCGTCTGCCAGAACGTGAGACTGCGCACCTCCCAGAGCGCGCGGTAGAGCTGCTCCATGATGGCGATTTTCTCTTTGAAGTCTTTTTCGGTGCGCTTCTCTTGGTCGATCTTGCTGTCGCTGCGGGGGAGTAACACCTTCATCTGCACCAGGTTCTTGCTTTGCCAAATGGCGTAGTTGCAGCGAATGCCGGCCATGACGTACTTGCCGCCGTAGTAGAACGACACCGGCAACAACAAGCGCCACGGGTCGGCCCAGATCCACGTCCAGAGCCACGGCCAAAAATCGGAACTCACCACTGAGGTGAGGACGGCGATCACTCCCCAGAAGACCGGCCAAGCGAAGAAGCGGAGGAAGGTGACCACGTAGTTGAAGAGAGTGTAATCAAAATAGTCTACCACAAGATCACGCCTTGGCCTAGCCGCAAGGGCTTCTCTGGGCCCGAAAATCGCCCCCGTTCTTTCCGAGGAAGAAAAAGTATGCTATAGTATCCATTACACATGCACTTCCCCATCGCCCTGGACCCGGTACTGCTTGATGCCTGCCTCAAGGCTCTGTTAGCCGTAGTACTGGGTGGCCTAGTGGGCATCGAACGCTCGCTCAACGGAACACCGGCCGGCTTGCGCACCTGCATGATGATCTCGCTCGCCGCCTGTCTCTTTACCATCTTGTCGGTGGTGGCAGAACCCGACGAATGGCGCATCGCCCCGCAGATCGTGACGGGCGTTGGCTTCCTGGGCGCGGGTGCGGTGCTGCACGGTCGCGACCAAGTACATGGGCTCACCACGGCCGCTTCGGTGTGGCTGGTGGCCGCCATCGGCATGACCTGCGGCGTCGGCCTGTTCTCCGTGGCCGCGGCCGTCACGGTCCTGGCACTGGTTCTACTGGCCGTCCTGCGGCCTATTAGTCATTGGTTGGAACACTGCTGCAATCGTCCGCAGTCGAAGAAGGTGCCGATTTCCCGACTGACGGCCTCGACTCCGCGCGTGTCCAAGCGTGCCTTCAGTAGCCGCAAAATCCGCCGGCGCTAATTAGGCACCCGGCCGTTTCGAGCAGTCGGCCACTTCCATGGTTACCGAGCGCGTGCGGCCATTGGCCCCACCGAGTTCAAAGACGTAGTCGCCGGGCACCGACGGCCTGAGCGTAAACTCCTCGCCAGGGGCCACCCAGTCTTGGAAGTTTTCCGTGTCTCCCGCGGGATACGTGACGGAGCGGACGACGAACCACTTGCGACTCTGAATGCGTAATTCCTGGCCAAGGCGCAGCACGTTTGGGATGCCGGGTGTGATGACAGTGCCCGGTACAACACGGCGTGCGTAGCGCTGCTCTTTGGTGCAGGGACCAATGAGTGAAGCATCGCCCAAGCGCTCGATCGTGACGGGAATGACACCGCTGTCGCCAGGCGCGATCGCCTGGAAGGCTGCCACGCTCAAGTCGAGGCCGCGTCCTTCCACGTAGGGCCCGCGGTCGTTCACGCGCACCACCACCGACATGTTCGTCTCGGTATTCGTCACGCGGATGAGTGTGTTGTACGGCAGCGTGCGGTGAGCGGTCGTCAGCAGGCGCCAATCGAAAATCTCGCCGAAGGCCGTCCCCTTCCCCTGAAAGGCCTCGCCGTAGTTGCTCGAGAGCACAACGGTGGAAGCGAGGGCGGCATCGAATTCGCGCATGGCGTTCAGCAGCTGCTCGGAAGTGACATCGGCCGCAAGTTCATCCGCGTCGGGCTCCAGGCCGTAGCGCTTGAGAATCTCGCCAAGCGCCTCGGGCGTGAGATTCTCGGGCAGGTCGGCATTGCGCGTGCGCACCAGCCAGAGGTACGCGTCGCGCCCGGTGAGTGCATCGTTAGGGCGGAACGCATTGCCGTCGAACGTATCGTCGAGCAGGCCGCGGCCACGCGCAAAGGTGATCTCGGCGTAACCGGGCGCACCCGCAGGCACGTCGTCGAAGGCGTCTTTCTTCCACGGTTCGGCCGGGCGGCTGATGGCCGACCACAGCATCAAGAAGCCGTCGCGGCGAGAGAGCGTGTCGGCCGCCGAGGCGGCGGACGGAACGGCGAGAACCAGGACGAGCAGGGTACTGAAGAGTGATCGCATCCACGACAGCCTGGCAAAGGACGACGTGCCAGGCAACCGAAATCAGCGCTGGTTTAGAGCGCCGTCAAACCGGAAGCGCGTACGCGGGCAAGCGCGTCTTTCAGCTGCAGTGACTGAATGACGCCGAGCGTCACCGGCCCAATGCGGCCGGCGGCGGGATCGTCGAGCGTACCAACGAGTTCATGTTCCTTTTGAAAATCGGCCACAGCAGCCTTGGTCTGGTCACCGTAGGTACCGGTCACTTTCTCGGCGGGCAGCAAGCCGGAGGCGGCGAGCAAGCGTTGCAACAACGACACCTGAGCACCCTGAGAGCCGACGGTGAGCGGCTCGGTGAGCAACTCGCCGCGGGCGGCAAGACGCTCGCGCACCACCAAGGCCAAGAGCTTCTTCTCCGCCTCCTGGCGCGAGAGCGACAGCTTCCAGGCGCGCTCCACGAGCGGCAGCGTTTTAGGACCAATGCGTCCGGCTCCGGGCGACGAGGCATCGGCCACGAGTCCCTTTGCCTGCTGGAAGGCGAGAATGGCGTTGAAGAGGGCATCGTCATACTCCGGCGTCGTGCGGCCGCGGAACAAACCAAGGAAGCGCAAGGTGCGCTTGGCGGCCAAGATGTCGTCACCGGACGAATCGCGGCCAATGGCTCCGAAGGTCAGGGCTTGGTCGCGGCGGCGCAGGAGCGAATCGAGCACGGCGGCGGTGCGATTACCCAGGCGATCGGTGGGCTCGTTGGCGATGCCAGCCTCGCGGTTAAAGGCAGCGATCGCTTCGGCGGTAACGGCGCCGAACTTGCCCGTGATCTCATGGTCGAAGAGACCGAGCGAGTGCAGCGTTTCCTGTAGGCGGCGCACGCTCAGGCTCGTCTGCCCGTTTTCCAGGCGCAGACCGAGAAACTTGCCGTTGCTCACGTCGTAGGGCTCGATGACCGACAACTTGGCCGAAAGCGACGACAGATCGAGTTCGGCGCTGCCGCCGCCACTCACCGAGGTGATGGTGCCGCGAACGGTGCGCTTGCCAAAGGCTAAGGCGCGGGCCAAACCCTCTTCGCCGGCGCCCACCCACAAGTCGAGACGGTGCACATCGCCACCGAGCACGTTGATGGCGCCGCCACGATCGTGCACCACGACGGTACCGACGCCGTCGAGCGTGATGGTGGTGCCAAAGGGATAACTCGCCGGAGCGGCGATCATACCGGGATAGACCGGCGTGCCGTCGGCAGCCGCAATCCCCTGTCCATTCATGCGCTTGTCGAGGAACTCGCTGCCCATCACGTAGCAACACTGGCCGGGCAGGGGCGAGTAGTAGGCGGTGACGACGAAATCGCGCACGACGCCAGGCGCGACGGTCGGGTCATCGGCCACGGCCGTAGGGGCCAAAGGGGCAAGGACAGTCAGCAGCGACAGCGCTGCCAGGCGGGCATGGAGTGTGTGTTTGTGCATAGGTTTCCGCTCATCGTAGCAGAAAAGTCGTTTCCCTGAAAGTATAGGAGGCTATACCTCCCGATCTTGAGTTGGTGTCCATTTGGGAATGCCACCTTTTGCGCGCTGCAAAAGGTGGCGCTGCCTAGGGCACTGCGAGACATAACCACTGGCGCGCCTAGCCCGCCTCCATGGTTCTGCTTGGTGGTAACGCTACAGCCGAAGGAAGCTGTATGACTTCGTACCCCTTCACCCCCGGCAGGCGCGCGCCCCGCCGCAGGCAAAGACGCCACCGGGCGCCGGGGGGCGATGTTCGTTGGTGCGACATCCCTAAACAGGGTTGGCCGCCCAGTGGCGGTGC
>CAZYNU010000009.1:18295-34355 GCA_964648045.1 uncultured Candidatus Peribacteria bacterium | reverse complement strand
GTGGAGGGCGACATGAGCATCTGCGACTGCGGCACCAAGACGGCCGCGCGTAACGCCGCGCTCATCACCAAGGCCGGCACCGTCATCTGGAACGGCCCCCTCGGTCGCTACGAGATACCCGCTTTCGCCAACGGTTCATTGGCCATGGCCGACGCCCTGGCCACCTCGAAGGCCACCACCATTGTGGGCGGAGGAGACACTCTCGACCTACATGAGCGCTACGATCGACCGCTCTCGGCCTACTCGTTCGTGAGCACCGCCGGCGGCGCCATGCTCGAGTTCCTCGCCGGCGGTGACATGCCGGGCCTGCGCGCACTCGAAGCCTCGCCGCGCTAACACAATCACCGTCATGAATCCCGCCCAGCAACAACCGCCGGCCGTGCTCATTCCCGAAGAAGGGGAGGCGTGGATGGCGTTCGTAAAACGCGTCCGGGCGGTGCATCACAAGCGCCTCATCATTCTCTCTGGCCGCGAACGCGAACTGCTCGACCACCCAGATTTTCTGGAACAGGTACTCAGCGCCTGCAAAACGCAACCGCGCCATACCTACGTGGCCACCGCTCATCGCGGCCTGCTGGCACTACTGCGCGAACGCGGACTGTCTGTCATCCAGCATACGCGCCAGCTCAGACAAGTCCTCGGCCCAGAGCACCCGCGCATGGCCCTGGCCATCCAGGCCTTCTCACCGCATATCTGGCGCCAGCAACTCAAGAGCCAGTTACAATCGATGGGCCTGCTATCGCTGCCGCGACTGCGCAGCTACGGCCTGGTCGTTCTTAGTCTCGGCCTGTTTGGCTTCGTCATCTTCAAGCTCCTGCCTTCAGCCGAAGTGGCCGTGCATCCGCGGCAAGACAGCGTCGGAGAGACATCCAATCTTTTCCTGATCGCTTCAGGCGCCGTGTTACCACCAGATACCGCGCCGGGCGTGACGCGCCTGGAATTACAACCCGTGGTCGTGACAGTGGAGAAAACCATCACCTTCGATCAAATCAGCAAGGAATTCCGCGGTACGGCGGCCACGCTAGAGATGTCGGTGGTCAATCAGACCGACAATCCCATCGAACTGCGCAAGGGGACGCGCTTTCTCAACCAGGCCGGCATGATTTTTACCATCCCTCGGCGCCTGATGGTGGATGCACGCAGCCGCACCACCATCACGGCCACCGCAGCCGCCGAAGATTTGTACGGCCAGATTATCGGCGAACGTGGCAACGTCCCGCCCGATCTGCAGTGGACTATTCCCGGCCTAAGCGAGACAGACCAGAAGGTGATCTTCGGGCAAAACCGCACCGCGGGCACCGGCGGCACCACGGCCTACGCCACCGTGGTGACCGCCCAAGATTTGGAACTCGCCAAAACGCGCCTGCGGCAAGAACTTGAAGCCGACGCCAAGGAGAAGGTGGAACGTGAGCGCATCGCCCGCGACGACGGCACGCCGGACCATACGTTCCGCCTTCTGACGCCGACCAAACTCTTAAAGACGGACTTTCGAGACATTTCCGTTCCGGACCACCTCATTGGAAAAGAAGCAGTATCCATCACCGCCTCGGGCGCGCTGACATACACCGTTCTGGGTTACGACATCCAACCTATTTTGGAATTACTGCGCAATCGTCTGACCGAGCACGTGCGTGATGGCAAGGCGCTGCGCGAAGATCTGCTCGATGCCGACCACCTCGACGTGCGCGTGATTCTCTACGACGACAATCTCACCTGGGCAAAAATCACCGCCGAACTCACCGGCACAGAGGAATTCGTGCTCGATCCGCTCACGCCCACCGGGGCCATCTTCGCCCAGCGCGTACGCGAGATGATCACCGACAAACCACGCGCCGACGCACTGCGCATCGTTCAAAACATGCCAGAGGTAGACCATGTCGAGATCTCCATCTGGCCCTTCTGGAGCACCACTCTGCCGTCGATTCCCTCGCACATCACCATTTCCCCGCAGTGATCGCGATGCAGCCGTCGATGATTGGCCGCCTTATACGCGATGTCACGCTCATTCTGGGCTCCACCGCCCTACTGGCCGTAGCGTGCACCGCCGGCACCATCCTGTGGCATCGCGGCGGCACCAGCGATGGCACGGCCGAGTGTGCCATGGTATTTGGCGCAGCCGTGCGCGGCGCCGACATGGCCGGACCTGGCATCAATCGCCGCCTGGGGACAGCCGTTCGTCTCTACCAGGAAGGAAAAATAACGCGACTCATCCTAAGCGGAGGAAAAGGGAGTCAAGAACAGGAATCCGAAGCGGCCGTCATGCGCGACGTCGCTGTGAAGGCCGGCGTCCCTCTCTCGGCCCTTCTACTAGAAGAGACATCACACTCCACATTGGAGAATCTCACTAATTCATTACCCCTATTGACCGATTGCGACACGATCGTAGGGGTGAGTGACGGCTACCATCTGGCTCGCATCGAAATGCTCGCAGACCAGGTCGGTTTGCCGCATTTACGCACTATTCCCGCTGATCGAAGCCCAAATTTGACCTTCGAGCTGAAAAGTATCGGAAGAGAAGTCGCTGCATATCTGTGGTATGGCCTCCCCTTAAGGGGAATCACAAACATGGCAGAAGTGTCTGATTTCTACGAATAACCCACCCTTGAGCCAAACCAGGGCATCAACTCCCCCGCTGTCCATAATAAACATAAAAAGCATTATGTTAACTTCTTTGAGATTATGTTAACGTGGGATTCTGTGGAAAACCCCGCTTCCCCCACCGGCACAGGTCGTACACCCATGCGCCAGGCCATCGACCGCTATCTGATGTTTTTGCGCTCAGAGCAAAACAAATCGCCACTGACCGTCGAAGCCTACACGCGCTCCTTGGCACTCTTCGCCTCCCTCTCGGGACTCACGGAGCCCAAACAGATCGATAAGGGCTCGGTACGCGTCTATAAGTCAGAACTGCACGTCTACCGGACCAAGTCTGGACAAGAACTAGCCGTCCGAACGAAGAATCACCACTTAACGGTGCTACGAGCCTTCTTGCGCTATCTCATTCAAGAGGAAGAGCTAGAGGTCTACCCGCCCGACCGCATTACCCGCCTGAAGGAAGAGGAACGCCGAGTGAAGGTGCTCGAAGAGGGCGAATTGGAGCGCTTATTGCAGGCACCGCCCGCCGACACCCGCGAGGGCTTGAGGGATCGGGCGATCCTCCAAATGTTCTTCTCCACCGGCATGCGTCTTTCGGAGCTCCGGTCGCTCAACGTGCGCGACGTAAATCACGACACCGGCGAAATCAGCGTGCGCGGCAAACGCAGCAAAATCCGCGTCGTCTTTCTGTCGCCACGCGCCAGCCAAGCCCTCAAGGTCTACATCGACGGTCGGATGGACGCTCTAGCCCCCCTGTTCATCCGCGATTTCGCCAAAGCCGCCCAAACGCCGCCGCCCGGCGAGGAATTCCGGCTGTCGCGGATCGCCCTCTACCTCATCGTCAAACGAGCCGCCCGGGCGGCAGGCATCGTTTCTAATCCATCGCCACACACCCTGCGACACTCTTTCGCCACCGACCTCTTACGCAATGGCGCCGACCTGCGTTCAGTCCAAGAGATGCTCGGCCACCAAGACCTGTCCACGACGCAGATCTACACCCACGTCACCAATCCGCAGCTGAAGGAGGTTCACCGGAAATTTCACAGTCTAGGGGACGAGGAATAGTCTTGTTCGTCAAAGTTGCCGAACTGGAAAGGTGCCGTAGAATCGCCGGTGAACTTCTACCCCTTTCCTTCCCCTCCATGGAGCAGCAGAGCACGCACGGCAACCCTTGGTTTACGGTCTCCATCGGCCTGATCGGCCTGATTGTGGGCTATTCACTCGCTTCCGGCATGAAAGTGAGCAGCGGCACCGCTCAGGTGGTGCAGGCTCCCACCGCCGCCGCCCCGGCCGCTCCGAGCGACCAAGATCTCACGCCGCCGTCTCTCGAAGGCGGACTCGTCCTTGGCAAGGCGGATGCCCCCGTCACCCTGCTGGAATTCAGCGACGTGCAGTGTCCGTTCTGCCGCAAGTGGGTACGCGAAACCGAAGATCTCATTCGCAAGAATTACGTCGAGACGGGCAAAGTGAAGATCGTCTTCCGCCACTACCCGCTCAACTTCCACCCCGGCGCCATGCCGGCCGCGATGGCCATCGAGTGCGCCGCCGAGCAGTCGCAGGATGCAGGCTGGAAGATGCACGATGCCCTGTTCGCCGAGCAGGATAAGAAAGACCCCTCCGGCAACATGGTCAGCTTCACGACCGACGATATCAAGACGTGGGCCAAGTCGATTGCGGGCCTGAACCAGGCCTCGTTCGCCACGTGCTTGGACAGCAACAAGTACGCCGACAAGATCAACCAAGACATGGCCGACGGCTCGGCTGGCGGCATCTCGGGCACACCGGGCTTCTGGGTTCTCGGTCCCGACGGTGAGCAGCGCCTGATCAGCGGCGCCTACCCCTACAGCGAGTTCCAGGCGGCCTTCGACGAGTTCCTGAACTGATCGTCCTCGACCATCAAGAAAAGGCGGACTCCGGTCCGCCTTTTTCGTAGTCGATTACAGATCGGCGATGATCTCGCGCACACGCAATGCTGCCTCCACCGCGGCACGACCGTACCCCACATTGCGCTCACGAGCCTGTTCGATGGTTGCCCCGGGCCCCACGATGCCGATGCCAATGGGCAAGCGATACTCCAACTGGAGCTGCACGAGAGCGTCTTGCACCACATGACCCATCACTTCACCGTGGAGGGTGTGCCCCCGCTCAATGTAGCCAAGAGCAGCAATGGCGCCGACGCCGCCTTTTTCTAGAATCGCATGACAGACAATGGGCATCTCGTAACAACCAGGAATACGGATGACCGATGACGTGAAGCCCCGTTCGGTGGCCGCAGCCTCGGCGGCGGCAATCATAGGATCGACGATTTCTTTGTTGAAATCAGCGGCGACGATGACGAGGTGTTTCGGGGTGGTCATAGAAAAAAAGGAAGGACACTGATCAACGCACGACCAGGTTTAAAAATCGCCTTTTGCCAACTTTTACAACACCTGAAACTATTTTTTCCTCAATTGATTGAACAACTTTATTGTTCAAATAAACACCACCCTGTTCAATCAGGCGACGTGCCTCCGACTTGGAGGCGACAAGACCCTCCCCCACCAACACGTCAATGAGCGGCATGTCGGCATCAACCGTTACCTCGGCGATATCATCAGGCACGCCGCCACCGGCAAATACCGCTGCGAAGTTGTCTTCAGCCTTCGCTGACGCCTCAGGTCCGTGATAGTTCGCCACAATCTCACGGGCCAGACGCTTTTTGGCGTCGCGCGGGTTACTCCCCTTCTCCAGCTCCTTGCCGATTGCCGCAATTTCCTTGGCTGACAAGTCCGTGCAACACTCAAAGTACGGCACGATCAACTCGTCTTTGATCGACATCACCTTGCCGTACATATCGTTGGGAGCATCGTCCAGGTAGATGCAGTTGTCGTAGGTCTTGCTCATCTTGCGGCCGTCGGTGCCGAGCAGCAGCTTGGTAGTAAGCACGAACTTGTCGCGCTTGCCGAAGGCCTGCTGCAGCGTGCGGCCGGCGAGCATGTTGAACTCCTGGTCGCTGCCGCCCAGCTCCACGTCCACATCAAGGATGACGGAGTCGTAGCCCACCATCAGCGGGTAGAAGAACTCGTGTAGGCCGATCGGCTTGCCGCCCTCCCAGCGCTTCTCGAACATGTCGCGCTCCATCATCTGCTGAACAGTGAAGTTGGCCGCCAGCTTCACGATGTCATCGAATTTGAGCGTCTCCAGCCACTCGTGGTTGTAGCGCACCTGCACCTTGGAGAAATCGAGGATCTTGCTCGCCTGCTCCTTATAGGTCTTGAAGTTCTCCTCGATCTGCTCACGCGTCAGCGGCTCGCGCATGGCGTCGCGGCCCGTCGGATCGCCGATCATGGCCGTGAAGCTGCCCACCAGGAAGATCACTTCGTGGCCGGCTTCGACGAACTCGCGCATCTTGCGCAGCGGCACGGCGTGGCCCAAGTGGATCTTGGCGCCCGTAGGATCGATACCCCAATAGAGCCGGAGCTTTTTGCCGGACTGCAACTTCTCCTCGGCCAGTTTGGCTGGGATGGCTTTCTCTACCGCGCGTGTCAGGAGGTCGGAGGACATGACGGAAGTCTACCACTCCAACGCTTCAGGGAACGAGTCCCGCCCGACTGCTGCGCGAAGCGGCGTTGACTGGTCGCTCGGGACGGGGCATACGAGAGCGTACGGACGAAGAGTCCTCTTCTCCAGTAGTACCAGACTCTGTCGCAGGCGGACCCGGACGCAGCGCGGGCGCGGCACGGGAAGACGGAGTTTCTCGTGCCGGAGCGGTCGGCCTAACCGACGACTCGCTACTTACTGGCGCCGATGCCGATGAAGCGGCAGCGGAAGCCGCCCCCTCGGAACGGGCAGCCCGAGAACGGCTGGACGAGGAAGAGGAAGAAGTGGATTCTGAGGAATCGGCGCGCGACGAGCGACTGACGGTAGCGCGCGCAGCCCCACGGGAGGCGGACGATGCTTGGCTCTGTTGAGCCGATAACACTTGGTTAGCCAGCTCGGTCGGAGCACTCACAAGAGCGGTCAAACCGGCCATGACAGCGGAAAGGATGGCGTTCACGGCCGAAGCCTAGCAGGCAGCTTTTTTTTCGCCACCCGCGCGCCTGGACGAGAAACCGCTACAATGGGACGGCATGCCCACCACCTGGACCGCCGATACCGCGCGCCGCCTCGACCTCTTTCTTGCCGCCATGGAACCGGCAGTCACCCGCGCTCGTGCCCAGAAGCTCATCGAGCGCCGGGCGGTCAGCGTGAACGGCAAACTCATCACCCGCTCGGCCCACATGGTCCGAGCTGGCGACACAGTGATCGTGGCCGACGTGCCGCTCGAATCCAATACCGTGGTAACGCCCGTCGACCTGGGTCTGGCAGTGCTCTACGAGGATGACGCGTGCTTTGTGGTGGCCAAGCCGCCGGACATCGCTGTACACCCCGGCGCCGGCATGGCGCCAGGTGCCGTGACGCTGCTCTCTGGCATCGCCTGGCTCTATCAGGAGCGCCAACTCCCCTTCTCCAGCGGCCACTGCCTGGTGCACCGCCTCGACAAAGACACCTCGGGCTGTCTCTTGGTCGCCAAAACACCCGAAGCACATCACGCCCTGCAGAAGCAATTCGAAGAACGCACAGTGCAGAAAACCTACCTCGCACTTGTGGCCGGCGTCCCGAAGGACGAAGCGGCACTCATCGACGCACCCATGGGCCGCCATGGCGCCAGCCGCACGCGCATGGCCGTCATCGGCGCCAGCAAAACGCGCGACGCCCAGACGAGCTATCGAGTGCTCAGTGCCAGCAAGCAGGCCAGCTTGCTGGAAGTGGCCCTCCACACCGGCCGTACGCACCAGGCCCGCGTGCATTTGCGCGCCATCAACCACCCCATCGTGGGTGACCCCACCTACCACACCGACACGTCCATTCGACTGAGCCGATCCCTGGAAGCGCCCCGCGTCTGCCTGCACGCCTGGAAACTGATGTTCACGCCGCCCGGGGCTAAGAAGGCCGTGACCGTCAGCACTCCCCTGCCAGCCGACATCGCCGGCATACTGGCGAAAGTGGGACTCACGGAGCCGCGATAACTTCAGTACGTCACCGTGTACGACAACACGTCGAGGATGTAGCCCTGCTTGTCGCGCGTCACGATGCGGTAGACGTTCTGGCCCTTCTTCAGGTTCCCCATCGACTCGCGAGCAATGTAGTTCCAGGTCGTCTTGCCGGGCTTGTAGAGCTGGAGTTTATAGCCGTTCACCCAAACACTGTCGGTCTCGGCGATGGTCGTGCCCTCAATGAGGATTTCCGAACCAGTAGCCGTGTACTGCGTGCCAGGCACCGGACCGGTGACCTGTAGGCTACCGGCGCGGGTGGGATCGTTTTTGGGCAGATCCGACTCCTGAACCGAAGACGACGACGAACCGACAACGGCACCGCTGGCGACGATGCCTTCCTGACCCGCCTCCACCAGCACCACGAGTGTGGCGGGCGGACTAGCCAAGCTGGAGCCATTGATAGCCACAACGTTGAACTCGTTACGACCGGCGACCAGGTTGCCCAGATCGGTGCGAGCCAGGTAGCTCCAAGTGGTATTGCCGGGCTTATAGAGCTGCAGACGGTAGCCGTTCACCTCCACGGCCTGGGTACCAGCAGGGACACCGCCGCGCAGCGTAATCTCGGAGGCCTGCGTGCGATAGGTCTGACCGGCCGAAGCGGGCGAGGTAATGGTCGGCGACGACAGCGCGGCCAACTCGGCCGTCACGTTGCGCTGCACCTGGGCCAAGACTAATCCCTTCTCATCGAGCGCTTCCACCAGCACTCGCAATTCACCACTTTCAACGGCTAATTCTTGAGAGAAGGTGCTATTTTGAGGATTAAATGCGGCCTGGTAGCCATTCACTCGCACACGCACCACGCCCTCTCCCACAGTGCCAGAGACGGCCACCGTGCCCGTACGGATCACAGCCCCCTCGGCCGGCTGAACAAGCGTGAGAAAGCCCATCGATTCCACGCCAACGGCCGAAGAACTTGCACCATTCTCACCGGCTGACGGCAACACGTTTGCAACCCGACGGCTCTCGGTGAGGAAATCTGACGTCAGGTCACCGGGCGCCAGTGCGGCGCGATACTGGTACAAATCGGTCCCAATGCTGCCGTCATCGTCGGGTAAAACAAAGGATTGCCCCTCGCCCACCATGACGGTGGCGGAACGGCGACCTACATGGATCTCGGCCCCCAATCCGGCACCGTCATAGACAGCCACTTCGCGCAGAGCCACGACCGCCTCCGTACGGGCAGGAAAATCGAAGGCAAGGGCGGGCGTAGTCACGGTGCGAATGAGGCTGCCGCTGGCGTCGGGAGCAGCCAACCAGACTCGGCCTCGGGTCAGCGAGGTTTCGATCGCCGACACGTCTCCTGCCACCTGCTCGCTCTGGACGATCTTCAACTCGGTTTCTTCGTCGAGTCGCAGAATAGTGCCGTCAAAGAAGGTTAAACGGACATGGCCGCCAGCGCCCGTGGAGAGAATGTCGCCGGGATAGAGCGGCAGACCATCCTGCACCGCCTGCACTTCGCCGCCGTCGATCATGACGTTGACGGACCCGCCGCGTTCCACCTGCACCTGCGCGGGCACGCGCTGATCGGTCCCTGCGGATGAGATCCACAAGAACATGCGCACAAGACCGTACAGCATGCCGCAGAGCAGCAACAAAGCGATGATCGCCGTCAATACTCCTCCCCCGCCGCCGCGAGACGACGAGAGGGCATAGTGTCCACGGCGCGGGCGGTATGAGTTCACCATAGGCGGTTCTCCAGCCTACGATACCTCTTTATTGCCGCGCAAGCAGCCCTTTTTCGCTCAGCGCGTGACGCGTTCCACCTCCTGGATGGTCGTGAGCCCTTGAGCCACAAGCCCTTCGCCGAATTGACGCATTGTTTGGTATCCATCGGCCACGGCCGCTTGGGCCAATTCCGTCTCGTCGGCCTGTGCCAAGATCAAATCACGAATCTTTGGGGTGACCGTAAGCACCTCGGCAATGACCGTACGACCGTCGTACGTGGCAGGATTCGCAGGATCGACAGTGCCAGAGGTCTTGGCGGCCTCCGACACCTTCCGCACTAGGCGTTGAGCCATCACGCCGCGCAAAGCGGGCGCGAACGTATAGGGACTCACGCCCATGGAAAGCAGACGCGGAATGGCCTCCAGGGCGGAGTTCGTGTGCAGCGTTGAAAGCACCAAGTGGCCCGTCAAAGCGGCGTCCACGGCCGTCTGAGCTGTCTCTAAGTCGCGGATTTCACCCACCAGGATGACGTTTGGATCGTGACGAAGAATGGAACGCAGGCCCGAAGCGAAGCTGTAACCGTGCTCCGGCTCGATCTCACTCTGCACAATGCCTTGAATCTCATACTCCACCGGATCCTCCAGCGTGATGATGTGGCGCTGCGTGCCGACCAACTCCTTCAATAAAGCGTAGAGCGTGGTTGTCTTTCCCGAGCCGGTCGGACCAGTGACCAAAAAGAGGCCGTAGGGCAAATGAGTGATCGCTGAAAGCTTCTGGTGCATCTCTTCACTGAAGCCAAGCTGCTCCAAAGTGACAATGCCACGCTTAGGGTCGAGAAGACGGAGCGTCACACTCTCACCGAACCGCGACGGAATGGTGGCCACGCGTACGTTCACTTCGCGTTCATCGGCCGTAAACGTGTACTGGCCATCCTGAGGCACATTCGTCACGTTCAATTTCAACTTGCTGACAAATTTGATGCGACGCAAAAACGCCTCGTAATCCTCGCGACTCAACGTGCGGTCCAACTGCAACATGCCGTTCAGACGCACCTCAAGACGCACGCTGTCTTTCTCGGGCGAGGCATGAATATCCGACGCACCGAGCGCGGTGCAGCGCTGCTCCAACTCATGGAGAATCTCTTCGCCGCGCAAGGACGCCTGTTCAGCCATCCCTTTAGTATAGCAGAAACCGGCCCTCATCGCTATGCTGGAATCCTCGATGGGGCTGCGTAAAATCCGCACAATATCGGAAACTCAGAAGAAGCGCGCCTACGTGCGCCGGATGCTCGTGGTGCACGGCCTGTTATTGGTCGGCCTGCTCATCATCGTCGCCCGCTTGATGGACCTCCAGCTGTTTCGTCAGATGGAATACGGTTCCATGGCAGAGCAACAACACTTCGGGAGCATTCGCCTACCGGCCAAGCGCGGCGACATTTTGACGGTGAACAGCCGCACCGGCGAAACGAGCATATTGGCCACGAACACCACCTTAGATCTTGTCTACGTCGACCCGCTCATCGTAGATGAACCCACGAAGATCGCCGAACTACTCTCGGACACGCTAGTGACCGACGACGTACACCGCGACTGTTCACAAGCTCTGCCCGAGTGCCCAAACGAACTGCGTCGACTCTACGGAGAAGCATTCGACCCCCTGGCGGTCCTGCAACGCGTGAGCACCAGCGGCGCCCTGCTGGAACCGCTGCCCGTGGGCGCAGACGCACAATCATCGGTACACCTGAAAATCTCGGACATCACCGAAATTCGCCGGTTGTTCGCGCGCAGCATCGAAACACGCATCGCCGAAAAACGCATCACCTTCGTCCCTCTTCAATACGGCGCCAATAAGGAACAAATGCGGAACGTGAGCGAATTGCAGATTTCCGGCATTACCGTGGACCAAGCTCAAAGTCTCATCTGGGCGAATCCCGAAGCGATCGATCAAGGCCGACTGGGGACCATCAGTCGGGCACTCTCCCCTATTCTAGACAAAGACTCGCTCGTCATCGAAAACTCGCTGCGTTCGCGCCCGCTGCGCTACGTCCCCATCATGCGGCGCATTCCACCGGCAATGTCGCTCAAGATTAAAGAAGCACAACTTGTCTCACTGCGACAAACGGCCGCCAAGCGAGCGGCGCTGAGCAACCCAAAAGATGCCGAAAAAGTGACCGACCCCCTGCGCTCCATCGCCCTCATTCCCGAACACTGGCGTTACTATCCCGATGCCACCCTCGCCTCACAGCTCGTCGGCTTCCTCAATCGCAATCAAGATGCCCAATATGGCATTGAACGAACATTCGATGCCGAACTCCGCGGCCAGGAAGGTGAAATCTCGACCGTCAGCGATCCGACCGGCGGCCAAATTGTAACGAGCGAGCAAACGATCCGCGCAGCCAAAGACGGCGACACCGTCGTTCTCACCATCGATCCGTTCATTCAGAAATTTGTAGAAGAAAAGCTGGCAGAAACCGTGAAGACCACCAATGCCGAGCACGCCCAGGTGATCGTGATGGACCCCAAGACCGGCCGCGTGCTGGCCATGGCCAACGCCCCGCTGTTCGACCGCAGTGACTACGGCGACGTCTTTGAAAAAGAGACGATGGTCATGACCCCGGAACAAGAAGCACAAATCATCATCGAGATTATCGACCCCGAGACAAACCTGCGCGTGATGCAGGGCTCCATCTACGATGCCTTCGATCCCGCCGGACGCGCTGCCCTGTCGGAGAAGCTTCAGGAGGAACTTAACGCCCTGGAGGCGCTGCATGACCTCCGTAATCTCACGCGCTACTACGTGTACCGCGGCCAAACAACGCGCTACGAAGTGTTCCCCACGTCGATGCCGCGTGTGTGGCTGAAGTACGCCAACAATATCGGCGTGGGCGCCTATATCAACCGCACCATTCAAGAGATCTATGAGCCAGGCTCGGTCATGAAATCGATCACCATGGCGATCGCCCTGGATCAAGGTGAGATCACTCCCCTGTCTACCTATGTGGATAGCGGCGCCGTTATCCGCAACGATTTCCCCATCGATAACAACGACAAAAAACGCTACGGCCGCGTCACTATGACAAATTGCCTCGAGTTTTCCATCAACACCTGCATGGTAGACATCAGCGAGCGGCTCGGGCGCAAGCTGTTCCACGACACTCTTGAGCGCTTCGGGTTCGGCCATGTCAAAGGGGTGGAATTAGAAAATGAAACAACCGGCGATCTCACACCTTGGCGCAACTGGAGTGATGCCCAGCTGGCCACCACCTCTTTCGGCCAGGGCATCGCCGTCACGCCACTGCAGATGATTACGTCTCATACGCCACTTGCGAATCGCGGCTTGCTGATGAAGCCAATGATCGTTGATCGCATCGAACATGCCGACGGCACAGTGCAGCATAATGAACCCGTCGTGGTGGACCAGGTGCTCACCCCCGAAACCGTCGAGACCATCACCGCCATGCTCGTGTCCTCGGCTGAACTTGGCTATGCCAAGGGAGGACGCCCTGCGGGCTACACCGTCGCTGGTAAAACCGGCACGTCGCAGATTGCCGGACCGGGCGGCAAATACGAGACGGGAACCGGCGCTACCATCGCCTCATACGTCGGCTATGCCCCCGTCGACGATCCCAAATTCATCGTGCTCGTGAAGATCGACCGCGCCACCTACAAATCGATCGTGCAGGGCGCCGTGGCAGCTGCACCGCTATTCAAAGAGGTCTCGTCGTTCCTCTTCCAATACTACGGCATCCCCCCAGATAGGGAGTACTGACGCCTTACGAGTTCATGAGCTCAAAGAGGTGTTCCAGGGCCTCCTGTTCAATCTGCCGCACGCGCTCACGCGTCAGACCCAGTCGTTCGCCAATGCGCTTAAAGGTCTCCCTCTTACCTGCAAGGAATCGCGCCTCAATCACCTCACGCTCGCGTGGTTCCAGATTTTGAAGGAAACGAAGCATAAGCTCAATTTCGCTTTCCACCAGCACGACATGCTCGGCCGTGGGCCCATTGTCGGGCACGAAACTCGACATGCGATCACCCTCGTCGCCATCGTCTGACCCCATCGTACTACCATTGATGCGGCGAACCTGCTGAGCGCGCTCTAGGTTGGCCATCTTCCCCTTCTTCACGCCCAAACGGCTCTGCACCTCTTCGCGCTCCGGCGTGCGGCCAAGTTCCTCGGTGAGGGCACGAATGGCGGCGTAGTACTTGGTTGTCAGTTCGGCCATGTAGGCCGGCACGCGGATGGCCGGCGCCTGGTTGATGATGGCGCGCTTGATCGACTGCTTGATCCAGTACGAGGCGTACGTGGAGAAGCGAGTACCGAAGCCGGCGTCGTACCCCTCTACCGCACGAATAAGACCCATATTTCCCTCGGAGATGAGATCCTGCAGCGAGAGGCCCCTATCGGTGTAGTTCTGAGCGATATTCACCACCAAACGCAGGTTGGCGCGAATCAGATGATCACGTGCTTCCGGATCGCCCTGAGCAATGCGCCCGGCGAGGGCTATCTCCTCATCGTGCGAGAGCAGCGCCGTTTCATTAATCTCTCTGAGATACATCCCCAGCGGGTCAGTGGCCGCCTCTCTGCGGCGAGCAGGTGCCGCATCGTCGTCATCGACATCCTGATCATTGTCGCCGTTAAGGGTACGTATCGTCATTGGCCGGGCAGTCTGCACCGTACTCGCAACAGGCGCAAACCCTTTCTCATAGACCGTTTCTTTGGCTTTGAGGCGATCCAAAGTTATTACTTCACCACCACGCTCTTTGCCAGGTTGCGAGGCATGTCGGGGTCCTTGCCACGCTGCACGGCCAGCTGGTAGGCCAGCACCTGAATAGGAAGAATCGAGACGATCGCCTGAGCGACGCCAGCATCGGGCACGCGGATCCAACGATCGAAGGCCTCGTTATCCTTGGGGCCGACGCCGATCACGAAGCCGCCGCGAGCCTTGAGTTGCACGGCGTTACTGATGATGTCGGGCGTCACCTCGTCTTCACCCACCAGCGCGATGCACGGCACACCCGGCTCAATGAGGGCGATCGGACCGTGCTTCAGTTCGCCGCCGGCGAAGCCTTCGGCGTGCACATAGCTCACTTCTTGAATCTTAATCGCGCTCTCCAGTGCCATTGGGTAGTGCCAGCTCTTGCCAATGATGTAGAGATCTTCCTTCTCACGGATCTCCTCGGCAATCTTGGCGATGTGGTCGACGTAGCGCGGGTTGAGCAAGTCGTTAATCTGCGCGGATGTCTCAAGAAGCAGCTTCTTCCCCTCGAGCAGCTTGCCCTTGAGCGCATGAGCGACGAGCAACAGCACTGCCAGTTGGCCAGTGAGCGCCTTTGTGGAGGCGACGGCACGCTCGGGCCCGGCGTTAATGAGCAGGGTGTAGTCGGCGGCGCGGCTGACGGATGACCCCGCCACGTTCACGATGGCCAAGACCTTGGCCCCTTTCTTTTTGGCCACCGCGATCGCTTCAAGCACATCGGCCGTCTCGCCGCTCTGACTCACGGCGATGAGCAAACTCTCGGGCCGCAGGAAGTGGTGATACAGCTTAAACTCGCTGCCAGGTGCGAAGTTCACGTGGTGCTCAGCAACCACAGAGAAGAAGTATTCGGCCGCCATGCAAGCCTTGCCGGCCGTGCCGCAACCCACCAAGAACGTACCGCGGGCATTACGAATCGCCTCGGCCACCGCCTCAATCTCCACTGGATCTTGGTTGACCGCGCGCGCCACGCTTTCCTTTTGGTCCATGATCTCCTTGAGCATGTAGTGAGCAAAGTCGCCCTTCTCGGCCTGTGCCACCGTCCAGGCAATCTCAATCTCGCGCTTTTCGCGCACGGTGCCGGTGGCGATATCGGTAAAGAGGATGGAACTACCGTCGGTCACCACCATCTCGCCATCATCGAGATAGAGGACGGTGCGGGTGTGCTTCAAGAACGCCGGCGTATCGGACGCCACGAAGTAACAGCCGTCACCCTTGCCGACAATGAGCGGCGAACCCGTGCGTGCAGCCACTAGAACATTGCTGGCGGCGTGCATAGCCACGACACCATTGCGACCTGCGCAACGCTGCACAGCTCGACGTACGGCCGAGGCGAAGTCGCCCGTCTCTTTGAAGATCTCTTGGACGAGGTGCGCGATCACTTCCGTATCAGTCTCGGACATAAACACATAACCCTTAGCCTGCAGCTCGGCGCGCAGCTCCTGGTAGTTCTCGACAATGCCATTGTGCACCACCGCAATCTGGCCGTCGGCACTCAAGTGCGGGTGGGCATTATGACGAGTGACGCCACCGTGCGTGGCCCAACGGGTGTGGCCGATGGCCAGCGTGCCATTCTTACCCCAGGCCGAGGGATCGATGCCGCCAATTTTTCCAATCTCTTTTTCTACGCGAAGAGCGCCATCACACTCTTTCCAGGCGATCCCCCAAGAGTCGTAACCGCGATACTCCAGGCCCTTTAAGCCTGTAATGACGATGTCTCCCGCGTGCGCGGGCTTGCCGGCGTAGCCGAGGATTCCACACATATGAGGGATTGTTGTCTCCGTTTTTCACTGGGTCAACCAAGCGCCCTCCAAAGTTCGCCTCCGGCGCACGGTGCGCGTCTTTGGAAGGGAGGGGTGCGCGCCGGCCGAGGATGAAGGGGCACACAGTCAGACAGCCTCCTTCGAGAAGATAGCTACAGCTAAGCAGAACCATGGAGGTGGGCTCGGCGCGCCAGCGCTTTTGGGTACTT
>CAZYNU010000009.1:0-18285 GCA_964648045.1 uncultured Candidatus Peribacteria bacterium | reverse complement strand
ACTTCCCTTGACCACATCTATGGGCCACCTCCCCTGACCACTTCCCTTGACCACCCCCTCCCTTTCCCTTACCTTCTGTGGGCTTTTTAGCCCCCTCGTCTCTTCTCCCGATGCCACTCACCAAGTCCGCCACCAAGGCCGCCCGCCAGTCCCGCGCCCGCCAGACGCGCCTCACGCCGTTTAAAACGCGCATGAAGACGTCCACGAAGAGCGTCATGGACGCGGTGAAGGAGAAGAAGGAAAATGACGCCCAGAAGAACCTTTCTGAGGCTTTTAAGGCCATCGATATGGCTGCTAAGAAGGGCCTCATCCACCGCAAGACCGCCGATCGACGCAAGTCGCGACTGAGCCGCATGCTCGCCACGCTGCAGCCGAAGAAGGCCTAAGCATGGCCATCCTCGCCCTCGATCTTGGCCGCCGCGTAACCGGGGTGGCATATTTTGACGCATCGGTCGGGTTTCCCTTTCCACTCGATCCCATTGAAGGCGGCGAAACCACCACGGTCGCTGCCGTTCTGCAGCTAGCCAAAGACCGTCGGGTGACGACACTCGTCATTGGCATGCCCTTTCTGCCAGACGGCTCAGAAGGAGGACAAGCCATACACACCCGTAATCTTGCCGAGCAATGGGAACGTGCTGGTCTCACGATACATTTTCTGGATGAACGCTACACTTCGAAAACAGAGCATTCGGAGCACGACTCACACGCCAAAGCAGCTGTTGCACTCCTGCAAATGGCCCTCGACCGAGGTTTGGTAAAATAAAGACCCACTCCCTGTTTTATTGGCTTATAAAAGGACTAAAATTGAATGTTGACAACTTCAATAAAGTCTATAGAGTAGCAGTTCCGGAGGCGGCCGCAGAGTCAGCTCAAGTGAGCATAGTACTCTCAAGCCACAACCGAGAATGATCGTCCATCAGAACCGTCACCGTATCTTTTATTCCTGTCAATGTTCTGGTAGAACAAGGGTTAAATTCTTCCCTCCCTCCCTGCCCCATGTCCCCCCAACATTCCGCGACGGCGAATACGTCCGTCCAGTCCGCACCGAAGCTCTCGGTCAACCTGCAGTCACTGCTCGATGACCTGTTCCTGGTCCTGACTGAGAAGGAGGCCACGGTCATCCGCCGCCGCTTCGCCCTTCAGGGACACCCCAAGCAGACGCTGGAGAAGATCGGTAAGCATTTCAAAGTGACGCGCGAGCGCATTCGCCAGATCGAGAGCATCGCCCTCTCTAAGCTGCGCCGCACCGTCCGCACCACCAAGCTCAACGACGTGAACGAGATGGCTAAGGGCATTCTCCGCATTCATGGCGGCGTTATGCGCGAGGACGAGCTGGTTTCCCAGGTTCTTCGTCGTCTCTCCGGCGGCTCGCCCGACGTGGACGGCGCCGTGCTGCGCTTGGCTTACAGCATCGACACCGAACTGGCCCCCTCGGGCAGCGGCGGCACCTTTGCCCCCTTCTGGCGCGTCGAGTCGCTGGCCACGGAGGACATCTCCGTGATTGTCGATTCCATCGTGAAGATCCTGAAGAAGCGCAAGTCCTGCATGAAGCGCGACGAACTCGTCTCGGCCGTGCAGGCTCTCAACCTATTCGGCGACCGCATTCCGAGCCGCGAGCTGATCATCAGCTGTTTGGCCGTCGACGAGCGCCTGCGCGAGATCGACGAGGGTTGGGGCCTCACCGAATGGCGCTTCGTTCGCCCTCGCTCCATCCGCGACAAGGTGGAGATCGTCCTCAAGAAGTCCGGCCAGCCGCTGCACTTCATGGATATCGCCAACCGCATCCGCGAGTCGCACTTCGACCACAAGAACGTCACCGTCCAGGCCGTCCACAACGAGCTCATCCGCTACCCGCAATTCGTCCTGGTTGGTCGTGGCCTCTACGCCCTTAAGGAGTGGGGCTACGAGCCCGGCACGGTCGCCGACGTCATCGAGCGCATCCTCAAGGACAAGGGCCCGCTGTCGAAGCGCGAGATCATCGCCGAGGTGGCCAAGCAGCGCACCGTGAAGGTGGGCACCATCTCGCTCAACCTCCAGAAGATGCCGTACTTCGTCCGCGTGGGCCGCGCCGTCTACGCCTTCGAGTCGAGCAAGAAGTAATCAACCCTGCCTCCCAGAGCCCTCGAAAGACGCCGCCAAAAGCGGCGTTTTTCTGGTCTTTACGCCATACGTAGGATTGACAAGTAAACAGAACATGATAGGATCTCTCGCAGTTGGCCGCCACTCCGGCGGCCGTTCTCACCATCGACGAGGTACTCTGATCATGCGTCCGACGACGATTGCCTTCCTGTTCTTGGCCCTCTGCGCCTGCCTGAGCACCCCCATCCCCGTCTGTGCCCAGAAGAAGATGCCCCTCCTCACCAACGAGCGGGTGAAAATCTTCCCGCTCGAGAAGAAACTGAGTACCTCGGAGGCGGAGGTGAACGAGTGGCTCAAGGAGAGCCGTGCCAAGGTCATCTCGATCCGCCTGATCCCCGCGCCCGACGCTAATTCCGCGCTCGTGATCCACTACGAGCGCACCGGCCTGGACGACCGGACCGTCAAGCTCAAGCTGTTCGAGCAGGACGAAACGCTCACGAACTACGAAAAGAAGGTCAACCGCTGGCTCGACGCCGAAAAGGCCATCATCCTCGGCCGAGACACCTGCATCGGGTTGAATAAGGGCGAAAGCCACCTCCAGTCGGCGTACATCTACGCCAAGGACAAGTAGCCAAAGGCCCCCTCCCCTGCCATCCTGCCCGGCAGAAAGGAGGCCCGAGCGGCGGCACGCTTCCGCTCACTACCCGTCCGGCCATCGCGCTGGACGGGTTTTTTCGATGTCCGCGGTTGATAGACGGGCGGCGGACGATAGAGGAAGATAGGCATATGCCCCGCCGCGCCCTCCTCGCTCTTGTTGCCATTGCTGCCTGCATGATTGTGGGCTTTGTCTGGCTCTGGCCAGCATCCACCCCTCGACCAATCCTGCCCACCGGCGAGCAAACGCTCACGGGCACCGTCAATCGAGCGCCGCTCTCCCTAACTCGTCGCGGCACACACGTCCTTAGTATTGATGGCGAACGTGTATCCATGCTTGAAAGCACCACCATCGCCCTTGATAAGTATGAGGGGAAAGCCATTACGCTGCGCGGCGTGTTCGAAGAGAATACCGATGCCGTTTCACTGCCTGTCTTGGTGGTCAGCGGCGTAGACGACGTGACGCTGGAATACCGTGCAGAGGCCGTCCCCAGCCTAGGCCTCACGTTCTCTGTGCCGTCCGATTGGACGAAAGACGGCAAAGAACCCGCCTTTACATTCACTGCCTCAGGCTCTGCTACTCCCGCCTTGCGTCTAGAGGTGTTGCCGGGCGTCGTCCTGCCGTCCGACTCGAACCTCTCCATTTCGTCGCGTCTGGCCACGCGCCGCGTGGATGCCAGGAGTGGCTCGGGCGTCATCACGGTGCAGCTGGATCAAGCTCGCATTCTCACCCTGCACGTCGCTCCGCTTGCCCCCGATCCGGTCACGGCCCTGGAACGCCTGTCGCAAATCGTCCGCACCCTCAAGTTCACGTCGACTGGAAATGGAGCGGTAGTGGGAACGGGTGTCGTCCTGCCATGCGGTGGCACGGCCGGCATTCTGTGTCCGAAGGGTTCGTATTGTCAGATTATCGACACTGCCAACCGAGTTGGTACCTGCGCCCCTCTTTCGGCACAATGAAATGGGTGTACGAACAGACACCATACTTGTTTTCTATAGAAGGCAAGCAGAACTTGTTTGACGACACCGCTGTCGGTGGGCAACCTAGGTGCACATTCATCCACCCATCCCCTCCACTTCCATGTCCAGCAAGACGCACGACACCGAGCTCGAATCCCCCAAGAAATCCGCTAAGACTGACCCCAAGGCCGAGGCCATCAAGGCGGCCCTAGCCGCCATTAACAAGCAGTACGGCGACGGCGCCATCATGCAGATGGGTGAGCGTGAAGTTGTATCCATTCCCAAGGTGCCGTCTGGCTCACTCTCTCTCGATCTGGCCATGGGCGGCGGCGTACCGCTGGGTCGCATCATCGAGATCTACGGTCCGGAATCGTCCGGTAAGACGACGCTCGCCCTGCACATCATCGCCGAGGTTCAGAAGCGCGGCGGCAAAGCAGCCTTCATCGATGCCGAGCACGCCCTCGATCCGCAGTATGCCAAGCGCATCGGCGTCGATACCGACTCACTGCTTATTTCTCAGCCCAATGACGGGGAGCAAGGTCTGGAAATCACCGAAACTCTCGTTCGCTCCGGCGCCGTGGACATCATCGTCATCGACTCGGTAGCGGCACTCACGCCCCGCGCCGAGATCGAAGGCACCATGGGCGACCAGCACATGGGCCTGCAGGCCCGCCTCATGAGCCAGGCACTGCGTAAACTGACGGCCATCGTCAGCAAGACGAACTGCACCGTCATCTTCATCAACCAGCTGCGCATGAAGATCGGTGTCATGTTCGGCAACCCCGAAACAACCACCGGCGGCAACGCGCTCAAATTCTACGCCTCAGTCCGCTTGGATGTCCGCCGTATTGAGAAGATCACGGAGAAGGGCACTGAAGAGGGGCAGGAGATCGTCGGCAACCGTATCCGCGTGAAGGTGGTGAAAAACAAGGTCGCTCCCCCGTTCCGGCAGGCCGAATTCGATATTCTGTACGCCCGCGGCATCAGCAAGTCGGGCGACCTACTCGACCTGGGCCTCAAAGCTGGTTTCATCGAGAAATCAGGCGCCTACTTCCGTATGGGAGAAGACACGATCGGCCAGGGTCGCGAACAAGCGAAGGCCTACCTAGAGGAACATACAAAGGTAGCTCAGGATTTGGAGAAATCCATCCGTGAGCATCACGACACGCTCTTGAATGCCTAAGACATCGGACGAAAAACACCCCGGTGAGGAGGACCGGGGTGTTTTTCGTTGAAGTCGATTCCCACCGTCTCTCCCCTTCTTTTCCACACTCCTTCCACAGGGCGAACCTCAACTTCAGCCGGATCCTTGCCGCTCTCTCGGTACTGATCCACAATCAGTGCCCCGCTCATGTCGACCCCCCTCCCCTACGACGCGCCACCTCATGCCCTCGACGCCGAACGTACGGTTTTGGGTGCACTTCTGCTGGACAGTGATGCCATGCTCCGCGTCTCGGACATTCTGACGACGGCCGATTTCTACGATCCCACCTATCGCCTCATCTTCCAGGCCATCGAACAGCTCTACCAGCGCCATGAGCCGATCGACTTCGTAACGGTCGCAAGTAAGTTGCAGGACGTGCAGAAGATCCAAGAAGTGGGTGGCAGCGCCTTCTTGGCCGAGCTAGCCGCCTCAGTACCGACATCGTCACACATTTACCAGTACGCCCAAATCGTGAAGGGCAAGGCGCTGCACCGCAGCATCATCGAAGCCGGCCGTGAAATTACCGGACTTGGCTACGCCACCGATCGCTCGATTCCAGAGCTTCTCGAAGAAGTGGAGCGCCAAGTCTTCCGCATCACGAATACCGTTATTAAGGAAAAGTTCATCCACATTCGCGACGTGCTCGACGCGCGTTACGAGAAGTTCGCCGAGATGCACGAATCGCAGGACGACAGCGCCACCAAAGGCGTCCCTACCGGCTTCGCCAGTTTGGATTACAAGCTTTCAGGTCTGCAGCCGAGCGACCTGGTGATCGTGGCCGCCCGCCCCTCCATGGGCAAGACGGCGCTTGCCCTAAACATCGCCCAGAACGCCGCCATCCGCAGCAAAAAGAGCGTGGGCATCTTCTCATTGGAAATGAGCAAGGAGCAGCTGGTCGACCGTCTCTTCGCCTCTATGCTCGGCGTCGACAGCTGGAAGATGCAACGCGGCAAACTCGACGACAGCGACTTCCAAAATATGGGCCCGATCATGGATGAATTGTCGAAGGCCAACATCTTCATCGATGACTCGGTCGCCTCGTCGCTGCCGGAGCTGCGTACCAAGGCGCGTCGCCTGCAAATGGAACATGGTCTCGATTTGATCATCGTCGACTACCTCCAGCTCATGAGCACCGGTAATGCCAACTACGCCGGTAATCGCGTGCAGGAGATCTCCGAGATTTCCCGTGCCCTCAAGCAAATCGCTCGCGAGCTGCGCGTACCGCTCATCGCCCTCTCGCAGCTCTCGCGCGCCGTCGAATCGCGACCGGGCAATATTCCGCAACTCTCGGACCTGCGCGACTCTGGCTCCATCGAGCAAGACGCCGACATCGTCTTGATGATGTACCGCGAGGACTATTACGAAGAAGACTCCAGTCGCCAAGGCATCACCGACATTTACATCCGCAAACACCGCAACGGCCCCATCGGCCGCGTGGAATTACTGTTCAAGAAGGAGCAACTGCGGTTCTACGACATCGACAAGGTCCACGACGCGGATTAGCATTTCAGCCATGGACCCCCTCATCCGTCCCGATGTTCCGTTGGCGGTCATTCTGGTGTACGCCGTCATGGCCTTCAGTCTGGTACTCGCGTTCACACCCGCCTTCGTTCGCTTTCTGCGCTTCAACAAAATCGGTAAGGAGCTGCGAGTGGAGACCGTCGACGGTCGCGAAGCCTCGGTCTTCCGTCAGTACCATGGCACCAAGTGGGGCACCCCCACGATGGGCGGCATCATCATCTGGCTCGGCGTCGTCGTCACCATCCTGCTCTCGCGTCTTTTCTCGTATATCGGCCTCACGGACTACTCTCTCCTGCAACGTCGCGAAGTGTACCTGCCGCTTTTCACCATGATCGCAATGGGTGTCTTGGGAGCGGTCGACGACTATTTAAACGTCCGCGGCGTCGGCAAAACTAAAGGGTTGGCCTGGCTGCCGAAGCTGCTATCTATGCTTGTCATCGCCTCGGCCGGGGCGTGGTGGTTTTACACGAAGCTTGAAATTAGCAGCATCTCCATCCCCTTCTACGGCTCCGTAGAGCTGGGACTATGGTATATCCCGCTGTTCATCCTGGTGATGACCTCCACGGCAAACGCCGTAAACTTTACCGATGGCCTCGACGGCCTGGCTGGCGGCCTGCTCGTCATCTGCTTCAGTGCCTTTGCCGTGTTGGCCTACATGAGTGGCCTGACGGTGCTCTGCGCCTTTTGTGCCGTCACGGCCGGAGCCATTACCGCCTTCTTGTGGCACAACGTGCCTCCGGCACTGTTCTTCATGGGCGACACCGGTTCGATGGCACTGGGAGGCACACTGGGCGTCATCGCACTCATGACCGATGACGTGCTACTGCTGCCGCTCATCGGTATCGTCTTTTTGATCGAGCTGCTCTCCGTCGTCATCCAGCTCACGAGCAAGAAGCTGCGCAAAGGCAAAAAGGTCTTCATTGCCGCTCCCATCCACCATCACTTTGAAGCCTTGCAGTGGGGCGAGAGTAAGGTGACGATGCGCCTCTGGATCATCGGTGGCTTCGGCGCCCTCTTTGGCGTCATCATCGGCCTGTCGGGCTCAGTACTGGTCTGAGGTGGCGTCTTTTGCCACGGCCACAGCCGGGCCATTGTCCCAAAAGGCTTCACTCAGCGCCTTTGGCAGTACCTCGTCGAGTGTGGATTGCCCGCGCGTCTCAGGCACCTTGCCGGCAACCTTAAAAATCTTCTTCATGGAGCGATACGTCCCCCACGGGTAGTAGCGCACCTTCGGCTTGCGCGGGCGACGCTCACGACCGCCACGACCGCGCCCCTGAGGAGCAGCAGGGGCGGGAGCGGGCTCGTCGTCGTCATCGGAGTCGGCGTCGGCGGTGGCAGCGGGGACAGGAGTGCCAGGGGTGGCAGGAGCAAATTCACGGGGCGGTCGCGCAAGCTTTTTCGGCATACCCTTCTCGTCAAACTCAACACGGCCAATGACGGCCCGGGCATCGGGATCCACGTAGACAAGGTCATCGTCCTGATAGACGGGCTGATCGGTGCTGAGGATGGCGTCGGTCATGGTGCTTAGCGAATGACGGGATGCTCCTCGGCCGGCAGCGGAGGAGGTGGAGGCGGAGGAGGCGAAGAGGGAGAAGCGACAACGGGAGTGGACGGCGCGACATGCAGGAAGTGGTCTTCCGGATGATGGAAGAGCTCGCGCACCTCATGACGACGCTGCTCACGGTAGAGCAAATAGGCGTAGAGCGTCGAGACCAAGCTGCCAATCAGACTCACGTACACACCGAATCGGAGCCCCATACGCGGAAATTCCAGCGTCACTTTCGTGAGGACCGAGAGTGCGGCCAGAATGAGCACGGACGCCGTGAGTGTCAGAAAAAAACGGACGACGTGCTGCCGCCCTTGCGCCACCAGTCGACGGCCGCCCAGGAGCGGCACGGCCAGAATGGCAACGGCGATAAGATGCAAAAGTGCCACGGCAATGCCGATAAACGACGTGAAGAAACCGAGACCCGAGAACACCTGTTCATCCTGACCGCCCCACTGCCCGGAGATCCACGGCAAGAGCACGCCAATGATAGCCAAAAGCGCACCAATATTGAGGATGCGCTCCTCAAGATCGACAGTCGACAGAATGCGGTGTAAGCGGTTCGACATGGCCCCGAGCATAGCACATCCGCACGGAGCCCGGACGGGCTACACTGGGATCGTGCGCCTCCATATCGACATTCGAGAAGCCTGCCGCCCCCGCCCTGCCGGGAAGGGTGTCTGGACACGAGGATTGTTGACCGAATTGCTCAAACGGCCGATCGAGCTCGTGCTCCATACCGACGCCCCCCTGCCCGACGACGTGCAACACCTGGCCGACATTCGACCCGTGCGACCTGAGATCATCCAGACTGGCGGCGGCCCCTTTTGGCACCTGCGGACGGCCTGGCGCCTAAGGCGAACCGCCAGACCGAACGATGTCTACCTAAGCCCAACAAGCTTCATCGTTCCCGCCCTACTAGGCCGGTCGGTGACGTGTGTGCCTGTAGTCCACGACCTGATCGCCTTCCGCAACGACGAACATGCGGGCAAAGCGCGCGCTATCGAGCGCCTGACACTCGCTCACTGCCTGCAATCGGCCCAAACGATCCTCACCATTAGCGCTGCCACCAGAAGTGACCTCTTGCGTCGCTACCCTCGTCTCAACCCGATGGCAGTCACCAGCATCTTTGCCGGACCACTCCAAGCCTCCCCTCCTCCGGCTCGTCGCGACCGCGCCATTATTCTGTGTATTGGCACGCTCTGCCCACGCAAAAACCAGCTTGGGCTGGTGCGTGCCTTCGGCCGCCTACCCGACGACGTCCGCCGCGGCTGGACACTCATTTTGGTGGGTGGACGGGGCTGGCTGGATGAACCGATTCTCACAGCCGTACGTGAAACGACCGGCGCGGAGTGGCATGAGTACGTCTCGGACGAGAAACTCGAAGAATTACTCACCCACGCACGCCTCCTTGCCTTCCCATCGTTCTACGAAGGTTTCGGCCTGCCGGTGCTCGACGCCTTCCAGCGCGGCCTGCCGGTACTCTGCTCTAACCGTGGCAGCCTGCAAGAGTTAGCCGGCGGCACCGCCTTCATCGTGGAACCGCAGGACACTGCCGCCATCGTGCGGGGGTTGCAGCTGCTTATGACGAACAAAGCGCTGGCCGACGATTTAGCCTCCCGCGGCCCGGCCCGTGCCGCCCGCTATTCCTGGGTACGCACGGCCGATCTTGTCTTGCAGGCCATCGGCGCGTCTTAGTGCTTGGCTTTCGACAGCAATGCATCAATACCAGGAACTTGGTCCTCACGACACTCCAGTACCAACCCCGTGCAGAACGGATGTGCGACGGCAGCACGTACGAGATCAAGAAGAATCCCATCACCACGCTCGCCGCGGCCCCGCAGCGCCAGCATTGGTTCATAGGCGTGTACCGAACGCTGGAAGGCATAACTATCGGGCACGTACGGCGGATTACTCACAAGCAGGAACGGCTGCGTTACACTCAAGACTGGTATCAGAAGATCGCCGCGCCTGGTCTCGATACGGCGACGGACCCCCAGCCGCTCAAAGTTTATCTCCGCTAGGTCGAGGGCATCTTGACTGATGTCTGTCGCAATCAGACGTAGGTTACGAAACGACAGAGCGACACTGGCGGCGATGCAGCCGCTGCCCGTACCCACTTCAACCACTATCTCAGGAGAAAACGTTGAGAATCGGCGATGGACGCCGGCCACGCCCATGTCGATCTCGATCGTGGCATCACCGATCTCTTCCTTGAGCACACCCTCGGCCAAAGCTACCAGTCGCTCGGTGCAAGCGCGCGGAATGAGCACGCGCGGATCAACCAAGTACTCGCGACCAAGGAACGTCTCCTTGCCCAACACGTAGGCCGCGGGCTCGCCGGCAACCAGGCGAGCGGCGGCATGCGGCCAAAAATCGGCCACCGGCTGCGGCAAGGAACGATCAGGACGACCGAGAAGCCAGGTGCGATCCTGGTCTAGCAAGGCACTGAGCACCAACTCACCGTCGGCGCGGTCCAAGCCGGGGAAACGGAGTGCCTCGTCAATGGTCACGCGCGTATGATACGCCCCATGCGCCCACTCGTCATCGACTGTCGCTTCGCCGACCGACCCGCCGGCCTGGGTCGCTTCACGCGCGAACTCGTCTCTGCACTCTTGCATGTCGCACCGCCAGCAACCGAGTGGCTCCTGCTCGTGAAGACCGGTGCCGAACGCTGGTGGCCCAACCGCGCCACGGTGCGCATCATCGAGACCGATCTTCCGCACTACTCATTTGCCGAGCAGATCGTGCTCCCACGCCTGGTGCCAACCACGGCGGCGGCTTTTTTGGCTCCACACTTCAACGCACCACTCCTCCTTGGCGTTCCGACGGTCGTCACGGTTCATGACTTCATCCTGCATCGCTACCCCAACGACGCCTCACCCCTGCGCCAGGTCGCCTATCGCACCCTCATGCGGGCGGTCGTTACAAAGGCACGAGCCGTGTGTGCGGTGAGCCCCTTCGTGGCTCGCGAGATCCGGTCGCTCTACGGCGAACGCGTCGCCCGGAAGACCGTCACCACCGGCGAGGGCGTGAGCGCACTCTACTCCGCCAGATCTCAATCCGAACAAGACGCCATCCGCACCCGCTACGGGCTCAAGCGTCCGTTCCTGCTGTATGTTGGCAATGCTAAAGAACACAAGAACGTCCACGGCCTGCTCGATGCTTTCGCCAGTGCCGCCCTACCGGAAACCGACTTAGTTCTCGTTGCCTCGGGCAAGGAAGCCGACGCCTTTGCCTGGCCAGCATCCGTCATTCGCCTACACGACGTACCCGAAATCGATCTGCCTGCGCTCTACTCGGCCGCGGCAGCCTGCGTCACCATGACGCGCTACGAGGGTTTTGGCCTCCCTCTTGTCGAAGCGCTTGCCTGCGGCTGCCCGGTGGTTGCTCCAGCCCTCACCGCCATCCCCGATGCTGTCGACGGCGCCGAGGGGGCACTCCTCCTACCCACTCTAGAACCCGCAACCTTCGCGGCTGCCTTCCGCACACTACCCAAACGGCCCGCCCCCCGAGCATTGCACTCGTGGGACGGGCCGGCGGCAGTCGTCTGGTCGGCGCTCGAACGCGTCAGCCGGAAATCGTGACGGTCGAGGCCGTGAGATCGCCCAGAAGGGCACCGGTTGGCGTGTTAATGAACACACGGAAGGTCTCCTCACCTTCGTTGGACTGGGTGTCTTTGGTAATCGGCACTTCGAATGTCTTTGCCGCTTCACCCGGAGCGAATGTCAGCGTGCCAGAGACCGAGGTGTAGTCCGTACCAGAAAGGGCGGACTCATTGGCTGTGGAATACTGAATGGTCGCCGTTCCCTTACTGCCGCCCACGCGGTTCACCGTGATCACAGCCTTACCCGAACTCTCGCTGGCCACGTACGACGACTGGGCGAAGCGGAAGGTGCCCGAGCCAAAGGCAGCCGTCTCGTCATCGTAGATCGTCACGTTCGCAGTGGTCGTATCGATCACGGCACCGCCCGTGGGATTTGTAAGAAGAATGCCGAACGTCTTGTTTCCATCGATGGAACCATCGTCGACGATCGGTACCGTGAAACTCTTACTCGTTTCGCCAGCGGCGAAGGCAAGCGTGCCGGACGTAGCCGCAAAGTCGGACGAGGTCCCGGTGTAGTTCGGCGAGGTGGTCGTGGCATAGCTCACGCCAACGGTGCCGACGCTGCCGTTCACGCGCGTAACGGTGATGGTGACAGGCGAGACGTTTTCGGCCGCGCTATAAGCGGTAGCTTGGAAGCGGAAGGCGCCAGGGCCAGTGGAAGAACTCGAACTGGAAGAACTAGACGAGCCGCCCGAGCTAGACGAGCCGCCGTCGTCATCAACAATGGTGATGGTGGTGCGATCATTCAGGATCACCGCGCCGCCCGTCGGGTTGCTCAACACAATATCGAAGGTCTCATTCGGCTCGGCCGAACTGTCGTTGATGGCCGTAATCTGGAAGACCTTGCTGGACTCACCGGAACCAATGGAGATCGTACCCGTTGTCGCCTGGAAATCTTGACCTTCGGTGGCCGTACCCGCCACGAACCGATAGTCGACGGTAATGGCACCGGCCTTACCAGCGGTGCGCACAACAGTAATGGGGAACGAGGCCGCGCCTTCACCCAGGGTGTACGCGCCAGCCGTGAAGCGCAAACCTCCTTGAGCCGGAATGGAACTGATGGAACTGGAGGACGAACTACTGCTGGAGCTGGAGCTTGAGCTTGAGCTGCTGGAAGAGGAACTCGAGGACGAGCTGGAACGTGACGAGGAAGAGGCAGAGGACACAACGCCGCCATGCTTGAAGCGCTGGAGCATCACCGCCACCTGAGCGCGGGTTACCGGCTCATCGGGATGAAAATTGCCGTCCTCAAAGCCCTTGATGATGCCGTCGGCGTACAGCTCGCCGACCGCCGCATCGAAATACGAACCGCGCGGCACATCGTCAAAAATGCTCGAACCGAGCAGGGCGGCGGCCGAGGTGGACACCCCCAAGCCTAGACCAAGGCCAAAGAGCAGCGGCAGCGGCACAAGCAGCTTCCGAAAAAAAGTGAAACGGGATGTCATAGGAAACAATGGGGTAGGCAGACCAGCTAGTAGTAGCCGCGCGACGGCAACGAATGCAAGTGACGAAGCCATACACTGACGCTGTGATCACCCCTGCGTCGGAGTAGAATAGAGCCATCGATCGCCTAGGCTCACTCATCGGCTCCGTATTACAGCGCCGCGGCCTGCTGGAGGCAGCCTCGGCTGCGCTGGCCGTGGAACGCACGAAGCAATGGTTGCACCAACAGAACCCCGCGCTCTCCTCTTTTCTTACTCCCATTCGCCTGGAAGACGGCGTACTGGTCCTTGGCGCTCGCCACGCTGTCGGTCTACAAGAAGGACAGACCCTCATTCCCGAGCTGCTAGACCACCTGAAACGCGATTTGGGAAGCAGGGCGCCAACCTCCATTCGCCTGATCCGCCAATAAGGCCGACGAAAGCCCGTGAAGGCCCCTAAGAAGAGCTTGCGCTTTATCCAGTCGTTGCCTACACTCCGCGGGCATGCTTGTCATTCGCCTCCAGCGCACCGGCCGCAAAAATCTCCCCAGCTTCCGTCTGGTGGTGGCCGAAAAGGCGCGTTCCGCCAAAGGAAAGTTCCAGGAGATCGTCGGCCATTACCTGCCCGCGCAGGAGCCGCCCGTCATTGAAGTCGTGAAAGAGCGCATCACCCACTGGGTGAAGCATGGTGCTCAGCCGAGCGACACCGTCGCCCGTCTTCTCAAGCGCCAGGGAATGGAGAATATGGACCGCTTCATCCAGCGGTATGCCAAGCGCAAGTCGAAGAATCCCGAAGCCGTGGCTGCCGCCTCGGCCCCCGCTCCGGCTCCAGCTGCCGCCCCCGAGGCTGCCGCGCCCGCCGAGGCCCCGGCCGCCTGAGTGCCGAAGGGTTCCCTCCCCTTTCCCGTTTCCACATGACCGTTACACCCCTTACCGACGCGCCAGGACTCTCATTCCTCCGTTACGTTCTGGAATCCATCGTCGATGATAAAGATCAGCTGACCATTGCCGCGCGGTCGGACGATTTAGGTATTCTCCTGACCGTTTCCGTGAGCGAGCGCGACATGGGCAAGCTCATTGGTAAGGGCGGACAAACGGTAAAAGCACTTCGCACCTTGCTGCGTATTATCGGCGGCTCCGACCAGCAGCGCGTGAACTTGAAGATCCTCGAGCCTGGCCAAAACGACTAACTTCCCACCCCTCCCTCCTTTTTATGCTTCGCGACCTCCTTGAAACCGGCAGCCCGCTCGACATTGTCGCCACCTTCATCGCCCTGGCGCTGATTGCGGCCATGCTCCTCTGCCTCATCTTCATGATCATCGGCGGCATCACCTTCATTCTATCGGCAGGCAATGAAGACAAAATCAAGAAAGCCATGGAGACGATCCGCTACTCCATCATCGGCCTGGCGGTTGTCTTCCTGTCATTCTTCGCCGTGGCTTGGATCAGCCGCCTCCTCGACATTCCCTTTAACCTCAATTTCGGCACCATCGTCGACCTGATGCAGCAGCTCTTCTCGATGCTCCAGGGCTGAAGCGCAACGATCATCACTGTGATTCCAAGGCCGTGAGCCACTCCTGAGTGAGGGCCGCGGCCTTTTTGCAGGATTCATTGAGTACGGTTCTTTCGGCGTCGGGCGGTACGCTGAGCACCCAGGCGGCAAGATCCATCGGGCCATTGTCTTTGCCAAGACCCAAACGCACGCGAGCAAAACGCTCACCAAGCTGTTCGACCATGGAGCGCATGCCGTTATGGGTGCCTGGTCCGCCAGCCAGGCGAAAGCGCACCTCGCCCAGGGGCAGGTCGATGTCGTCACAGAGCGCCAACACGTGGTCCGGAGCGATCTTGTAAAAATCGGTCGCCTTACGAACGGATTGACCGCTCAAATTCATGTAGGTGTGCGGCTTCATCAGCAAAACACCCTCGACCTGCGCGCACTCAGCTTCAAACTTGTCACTGAGCTTCCAGGCACCGGCGCCGAGCGTGGACGCAATCGTATTAAGTGCCTGCCAGCCAAGATTATGGCGCGTGTCGGCATAGGACTTACCCGGATTCCCAAGGCCGACAATGAGAATGGATGGCTTCATGGACGAGGTCCAAGAAAAACGGTGAGAGCACGCTCGAAAGCAGCCGCGGCACGATCGGCGGTTTTGGCATCGGCCTGAGCGCCAGGCTCGTGCGCCAAGCGATTTCTCAGCTTGAGCGCGTCCCACACCGATTGCACCGCCGGAATGGCGGGACCGGCGACCCGCAACATGTCGCCGAGCGAACCGCGGTAGCCTTTGGCCTTTAGGGCCGACTCGAACGTTTTGGCGGCGTCGAGCACTCTACGGTGCGGATCAGACTGCGCCTCGGCGGCAGTAAAATGCTTCCAGAGCGCCCTTGCCTGGGCCGGCGGCAAATAACGACTGCGCGCCACCCACCAACGAAATACCACGAAGATCACCAATACCACCAGAAATGCCGCCAGAAACAAGAGCGTCGTCATTTCGTGTGTTTTTGGAAAGATGGCCCCATTGCCTTGAGATTGATCTGTTCGGCCACGAGCGTGGCCAGTAAGTCTTTCACTTGGCTAGCGTCGCGCATGTTCTTCTTATGCATGTAGTGCTCCATGCTCTTAAGAATGGTGGCCTCTACCTTCTTCAGGCGAGAGACTCGCTCCAATGTAATGGAACCGCCCGTTGAGATTTTCTCAATCTCCATGGTGCCCACACGCAGCAGCGTGGCCAGAATACCTTTGATCTCGTAGCTGACGCCCTGAATGTCGCTGTAGAGCACGCGCGACGACTCTCGATGGAAGAAGCCGTGCCAGTCCACGTCGATCACGCCCTCATTGGTGATAATCCAGGCATCAAGGAAATAGTCGTAAAAACTGCGCAGCCACCAGAGCGCGGCCACGGCACCCAACACGCCGAACACGGTGAGCGACCAGCCGCGCGATTGCAGCAAATACCAAAGCACCAGATTGGCGGCGAGGGCCAGCGTTGGCCAAAGCAGAGCACGAAAGCCCCACAACCAATGTTTATGAACGACGAGCAGGATGTTTTCATCCTCATCGAGATGCCGTCGGAAGAACCAGCGGTTCAGCACGGCGGCCATCGTACCTCATCTGAAGGGTGGATGCTGTACGGATGAAAAACCCGAGGGTAGAGTCGCGGGGATGACAAAGCTCAAAGCGCACGGGCCGCTGTTCCACATCTTGGATGTGGCCTTCAATTTGGTGGTCATACTGGCGATCGTCATGGGCATTCGCACGTTTTTAGTGATGCCCTTTCAAGTGGAAGGAAAATCGATGGATTCCACCTTGGCCGACCGCGAGTACATCATTATCAATAAGCTCGCCTACTACCTTGGCAATCCTGGCCGGGGCGACGTGGTGGTCTTTCATCCGCCGAATGCCCCGGGAAAGTATTATGTCAAACGCGTTATCGGCATCGGCGGCGACGAGGTGACATTGCGAGCGGGCAAGGTTTATGTGAAACGCGCCGGCGACACCGAAGAGAAACTGCTCGAGGAACCCTATCTCGATCCGGAGAATCAAGGCCAGACGTTCCGCCATGCCATCGGGGACGACGGCGCCACGGCCACCTTCAAGGTGCCCGCCGACCATTACTTCCTCTTAGGCGATAATCGTCGCAACAGCACCGACTCGCGCGGCTTCACCGATGGCAGCGGGCAACCCTCCCCGTATGTGAACGATAGCGCCGTGGCCGGCAAAGTGTGGTTTGTGGCGCTGCCGCTGAGCAAAGTGCACGCCCTTCAGCCGCCGGAATACGCCCTGGAGTGACGCTTTTCCCTTGCCAACAGCCTTACTGCGGGTAGGATGGGGACGAGCCCTTCCGGGGCTTTTCAAGACGCCGACCGACCCTATGGATCCCATCGCCTTCCTCAACGAAGCCCTCACCGAACTGCGCCACGTACGCTGGCCCACCCGCCAACAGGCCATCCGCCTGTCGGCCATTGTGATTGCCTTCGTGGGCATCTCGGCCCTGGCCTTCGGCCTGCTCGACTCGCTCATTGCCGAAATCATCAGCCTTCTTCTCACCATTGCCTCGTAATTCCTATGGCCAAGCAGGACCCTTCCGCCGGACGAAACTGGTACGTCGTTCACACGTACGCCGGGTACGAGGACGCCGTCGCTGCCGCGCTCAAGCAGCGTGTGGAGAACATGGCCATGGGTGACCGTATCTTCGACGTGCAAGTGCCCAAGGAGAAGCAGTTGATCTTTAAGAAGAACGAACCGGTTGAAGAGGAGCGCAAGCTCTTCCCGGGTTATGTGCTCGTGGACATGGTCGTCACAGATGAGTCGTGGTACTTGGTGCGCAACACGCCCAACGTCACCGGCTTCGTCGGTTCGGGCAACATTCCCGTGCCCGTATCGCCCGAGGAATTCGGCGTCATCCAGCGCCGTATTGGCGAGCAGCAGGCAAAGTTCAAGAGCGATTTCCAGGTGGGCGACCTCGTCATCATCATCGACGGCCCTTTCAAGAACTACGAAGGTACGGTCGACTCCGTGGACGTCGACAAGGGAAAGCTCACGGTGCTCGTGCTCATCTTCGACCGCGAGACGCCCGTGGAACTCGACTTCACGCAGGTGAAGAAGAAGTGACGCCATGGACATCCTCGTCCTTGATGCTGACGGCGTCGTGAATCCCCTCCGGTTCAGCGATTTTTCGGCTTTCGGCCTCTCTTCCGAGATGGCCTCCGCCTTTTTCGCCGGACCATTCAAGCAATGCCTGTTAGGCGCCGATACACGACAAACTCTTGCAGCCTTCGCCTTGGAACACGGTCTTGTGGTTGATCTGGAAGGCCTTTTTGCCCATTGGCACCGTGATCAGAGCCTGACGCATGCAGGTGTCATTAGCACCGTTTGTCGCCTGCGCGAACACGGCGTGCATACTATATTGGCCACCAATCAGGACTTGTATCGACTGGCATACATGCGCGAGCACATGGGCTACGGAAATATTTTTGATCACATATTTTGTTCAAGTGAGATGGGGCTCGTCAAACCTGATTCACGTTTCTTTGGAACGATCCAGGCAAAACTACCCAATGGCCAAGTACGTTACATCGATGACTCCCCGGCCAATGTGGAGGCAGCGCGCGCATATGGTTGGGAGGGGCACTGCTTCAGCGGCGACGAGGCCGTGAGCGCCCAGCTTAGGGCGTGGTGGCCAGAGGTGGCACGTTGAATCTCACACCTTTGCCCGTCGCACCAACGGCAGCAATGCCGCCAGAACTGCAACCTGAAGCAACTCACCGATCGCGTAACCAAGCGCCAGCGCTACCA
>CAZYNU010000008.1:0-36322 GCA_964648045.1 uncultured Candidatus Peribacteria bacterium | reverse complement strand
CGAACACGAGAAGTTTGCCGGTGCCCTCTACACGCTCACGACCGAGGCCCTCGCCCGCGACGGAAAGGCCATCCAGGCCGGAACCTCGCACAACCTGGGCAACGAGTTCTCGGCCGCCTACGGCATTAGCTACCTGGACGAGTCCGGCCAGAAGCAGTCGCCCTGGACCACCAGCTGGGGCCTCTCCACACGCATCATCGGCACCATCATCGTGGTGCACGGCGACGCCAAAGGCCTCAAGCTACCGCCCCGCGTGGCGCCGGTGCAGGTCGTGATCGTGCCCATCTACAAGACCGACGAGGAGCGCGTTTTGGTGCTCGAGAACTGCGCCGCCATCAAGAAGGCGCTCGGCTCGGTGCGCGTGAAAATCGACGACCGCGACAATAAGTCGCCAGGCTTCAAATTCAACGAGTGGGAGATCAAGGGCGTGCCCGTCCGCATCGAGGTCGGCCCGCGCGACCTGCAAGAGAAGAAGGTGACAATCGTCGACCGCGACACCGCCGAGAAGAGCCAGATCGACGTCGGCGCCTGCACGGAGGCCAATCTCCAGGATCGCCTGGAGGACATCCACCGCCGCATGCTCGAGAGCGCCGAAACCTTCTTAAAGGAGCGCACCTCCACCGTCGAGACGTTCGCGGAGCTGGAGGAGAAGATGGAGGCCGGCGGCTTCGCCTGGGCGCCGTGGGACGGCACGCTGGCCACGGCCGAGAAGATCAAGGACAAGACGAAGGCCACCATCCGCCTGCTGCCCGAAACGGAGGGCGGCGCGAACGGCAAGAAGGACGTGCTCTCGGGCGCGCCCGCCGTCACGATGGCCCTCTTCGCGAAGGCCTACTGAGCGTCAGTTCACGAACAGCGAGAACCCAATCACCGTCACGCAGGCGCCAAAGGCGATGCCGCCCAGCACCTCGGTGAATGAGTGGCCCAAACGCTCCTTGAGGTGCTCCCAGTGCTGCAGGCGGTTCAGGATCTGCGCCTGCTGGCCCAGCTGGCGGCGCACGGCCACCGCGTCATACCAAACGATGCAGGCCAGGATGAAAGCAATGGCGAACTCGGTCGACTCGATCCCCTGCCGCTTCCAGACAACCAACATGAGCGATGTGACGAAGGCCGAGTGCGAGCTGGGGAAGCCACCGGGATGGAAGAGCTTCTCCTCCCAATTGCCCGAGCGCAGGTAGTGCACGACGAACTTGCAGAGTTCCGTCAGGACTAAGACGGCCAGCGGGATGAGGAAGAGATAGGTCGCGAACAACCGATGCATGGCACCCATCTTACCCGAAAGAAAGCGGGCGCGCTCAGGGGGTGACCTGCCAGTTGACCGTGATCGAATCGGGACTGCGACCCGTCATCGCGCGCGGATTATTAAAGCCTCCCAGCACCATCGGTGTGCCCAGGGCGGCGCCCTCGACGGCACTGTAGAAATCGGCCGCCGGAACGTAGATGGTCTTGGCGCCCTGCTTCACGACGAACTCGCCATTGGCATCGGTATGAATGGCGTCGACCTGCATCTGGATCGACTCGGTGAGGGCGTTCGTGCCGGCTGCCACAGTCTGACGACGAACGAGTGCGGCGCTGCCATTCGTAACGAAGCGCAGGAGTTTACCGCTAGGCATACGAATTGGCAGAGAGAGTGCCGTCAGCTCCACGCCGCGTAGGTTCGTGCGCGTATCAGCAGCGCGGATCTCGCCCAAAGCTTGATTACGGGTATTCAGAGCGGTGGCAGTGGCGCCGCGACGGTCGGGGTTATCGAGATTCACTTCATCGGACTGGACACGAGAGTCGACATAGCGCATGGCCAACCAGCCCGCACCGAGGGTGCCGCCCGTGATCGCCAACGCCTTGATTGGCTTCATGAGAAATCGGATCCAGGCGGGCCACTGGTTAATCCTTCTGGAAGGATTCGTCGGATCGCGCTGGCCATTACCGAGATTCCAGAGCTTCAGCATTGCGGTCCCCAGGGCAGCAGCACCAACAGCCGCAACCGTGCCGTCGAGCAAGCGGTTCCCTACGCTGACATTATTATTCGGGTTCAACAGACGCTCGCCAAAACGGCCAAGACCCTGCATGCCCTCTCTGGCAAAGTTGGCGGCAGTATTAATCTCGGGACGATTATGTGTCTGCGAGATAATGGCATCGTGCAGGGCGCCTAGCTCCAGCGAGACATCGCTCCGGGCAGCCTGGCGATCCTGCAGTTGGCGGACCTGCGAGGCAAGCACCGTCAGTGAGTCATGCGAACGGCCGACGGCCAGAGCGCGGGCAGCCTCCGGGTTTGGCACTTCGGCCAACGTGAGGGCGGGCGCATCCGCCGGACGACCGCTTAGGTCGTGAATCTGATTAACCAGGTCGTCGTACGTGCGCGTGAGGGGCGACGTACGCGGAGTCTCGGCGGGGGTTCCGGAGGGCGGCATAGGCAGAGTGGGAGATCAGGCGGCAACGCGAAGCGCGCGCGTGATGGCGGTGGGAGGCGCACCGACGCCGAGCGTAACGGTGGCAGCGGCGGCGGCAACGTTGCTGCGCTGAATACGAAGGCCGCTTGTCGTGCGCGTCACAGTGAGTTGACCGATGCGAATGGGAGTGGCCGTGAGCGCGGCACCATTCACGGTCACGGGGGCGGTGGCCGGCGTAAGGGCGAAAGTGCGGTCGAAGCTGCGCGTCACAGCCAGGCCCGTGTTGGGAATTTCAATGGAAGCGACCGTGGCCGCCGGAGCGGCACCGGCCGTCTCCTGGGCCAGTGACACCAGCTGGGGCAGCGTTACCGAACCGCGGTAGCGACGGCCGGCGGCCTGAGCGAGGCGCAACAAGAAGGCGTTGGCATCGGTGCCCGTGGCGGTGGCGTTCTGTTGGAGCGTCTTGAGAATTTGCAGGTTATTCTCGTCGCCGCGCGTGCGAGCGAGCGTGAGGCGCACCACCTGCAATTGATTCTGCAGCGGCGCCAGAATGTCACCGGCGCCAGCCATGGCGTTCAAGTTTGTGGTGAGCTGCGTTTCCACGGCCGTAGTGACCGCACCGCCGCCGGGCAGCAATTGGCGAACCAAGCCCATGACCGCGGTCATACCGACGGCCGTCATGATGGGCGCCGCGGCCGGGTTCTGCGAAAAGCGTTCACGTACCCAGCGGCCGGCGCGGCCGGCATAGAAGGACGCACGCGCCAAGGCGTTATCGAAGCGCTGCGTGAGGGTGGTCGGGTTCGGGAAGGGCGCGCGGAACGTGCCGGTGCCAAGCTCGGTGGCGGGCGGGGCAGGCTGGTCGACCGGCTCGGGCTCCACCTCGGGCTCAGGCAAGCCTTCGGGGGCCGGAGCGCCGGGCTCCTCAAGCGCGCTCACCGAGAGCTCGGAGTGATCGCGGGCAGCAGTATCAAGGTCAGTCTGAACACCGGGACGGTCGGCGTCCTCCAGGCGGCCGACGAGCGTGCGCAGTTCGCCCAGACGCGCGTGCGTCGCGCGGGCCACGCGCGTGCGCTCGGCACGGTCGGTCGACTCGCGGGCACTGGTGATCTGGGCGCGCACGGCCGCAATCTGCTCGCGAACGCTAGCGGGCGTCGGGCGTTCTGCGGGGGCCGTGTCGGGAGAGAGGGGTGCGACCATGGGATCAGTCGTTGGCGCGGATGGTCAGAATGCGCGTTTCGGTACCGAACTTCAGCGTACGTGCACCAGCAGCGGCACCAGTGGCCACCTCCACCGTCACCGTGTTCTCATTCTGGCCGCGCAGCAGCTTCAAACCGCCGACGGTCACGGCACCAGCCGTGCTGGCAGGCAGACGACCTTCCTGGCCCTGAACGGTCACCTCAGTCGCAAAGGGCACGGCAATCGTGCGCTTCTCGCCCACGCGCAGCGTTTCGTTCGCACCCAAAGCCGCAATCACCGAGGGGGCGGCAGCCGGGGCAACAGTCAGCGGTGCGGGCGCACCGGCCGGAGTCGTCGACGGGGCGGCGGGCGCCAGGGCGCGGGCGCGGGTGACGACGTCGGCCAGGGAGATGTTGGCATTGGTGCCCACGGCGGCGGCAAGCTGGGAGAAGAAGGCGCCAATCGCCGGACCATTGCCGTTGCCACGCACGCGATCGATCTGGGCGGCCAGTTGACCGAGCAGCGTGCGATCTTCGGCGCGCGTCGCGTCCACCCAGCCGACCTGGTTATTGGCCAACGGACGGTTAGCGGCATGATTCGGAATCATGCGGTTCAATTGGGCGGCAAGCGCCTCGGGACTCTTGGAGAGCATGCCCATGAGCGCGCGGATCGGCTCGGGGAAAATCGGCATCTGCTGAAGGTTCTCCAGCTGCACCGAGCCATAGCGCCCTACCGCTTTCGACACCTCGCCAAGCAGGCGGGTAAAGGCCTCGGTGGCACGGTTAATCTGTTCGCCTAGGTTGTTGAGCTGCAGGTTCGTACCACGAAGCACCTCGGAGCGACCCAAAGGATTCACACGGTCAGGGCGGGACTCAAATGCCCCGTCGGAACCGGTGGTGCTGGAAACGAGATTCATGTGGGTTTGTGTGGGAATTTCCTTTCAGTATAGCACAGGAGCACCCCTTTTGCCAGCCGGCAGCCCGAAGTGCGTGTGATTCGCCGCCATGAGGAGTAAAGTGCGGAGTTGCTTCTTTCCCCCCCCTCTTCTTATGAACGTTCAGCACTTCGAGAAAGGGATCGTCTACAGCGCCGAGGAGCTGCCGCTGCTCGCGCGCAAGATCGGAAAACTGGCCACGTACTGCGACCGCCTCAAGGACGAGGCTTCGACTATCCGAGTCGAAACAGAGGCTCGGCAAACGGCCAAGAGCCGCGACAGCGTGAAGGTGATGGTGACCGTCTCGCTGCCGCGGGCAGTGTTGCGCGCCGAGTCGCGCCGAGCCCGTGCCTCCGAGGCCGTCGACCGCTGCATCGAGAAACTCGAACCGCAGATCAAGCGCTACAAGGAGACGCATACGGGCCGCTTTAATGCCCACATCGCCGCCCGCTACGAGCGGCCGGAATCCGTAGAGGAATCCGAATTGGCCCTGGCTGCCTGAATGCGAAAAAAATCCCCCTCCTCAAGCTGGCGAGTCAGCGAGGAGGGGGAGACAGGAGGGATCGACGCCGACCGAGGTGGCTGGGAAGCCAGGGGCGGTCGTCTTTCCAACCCGTCATGTCGTTCCTGCGCGTACGCAGGATCGCGGCCAGTCTAGTCCGGGTCCAACGAGGGTCAAGCGCCCATAAGACCGCCTCACAAGAGGCGGAGGAATGGCGTTTTTTCGTCATTTAGGCCATACTCTGGCCGTGCGTATCGATATCCTCACCCTCTTTCCCGGCATGTTCACGGGACCGCTCTCGGAGAGCATCCTCAAGCGCGCCCGCGAGGCAGGACACTTCACGCTCCGTATCCACGACATCCGCGATCAGGCCAAGGGCGTCCATCGCCAGGTTGATGACCGCCCGTACGGCGGCGGGGCTGGCATGTTGATGATGGCCGAGCCCGTGGCAACCGCCATCGAAGCGGCGAGTGCGGCCGATCCTCTGCCTGGCGCTGCGCCGCGGCGGATTTTCCTGACGCCCGGTGGCGAGCGCCTCACGCAGGCGACAGTCGAACGGCTGGCGAAGGAACCGTGGCTGCTGCTGCTCTGCGGACATTACGAAGGCATCGACCAACGCGTGAAGGATGCCGGCCTCATCGACGAAGAAATCTCCATCGGCGACTACGTGCTCACCGGCGGCGAGTTGCCAGCGATGGTGCTCATCGATGCCGTGGCGCGCCACGTGCCCGGCGTGCTCGGCCACGAGGACTCCGCCCACGAAGAGAGCTTCTCGCCGGCACTGGACGGCAAGCGCGAGTACCCCCACTACACCCGCCCCGAAGTCTTCCGCGGATTGAAGGTGCCCGACGTACTCCTCTCTGGCGACCACAAGAAGATCGCCGAATGGCGGCGCGCCAATACCCGCTGAGATGGACCTAGAAGCGCTTCAGCAACGGCTCGGCCAGGACGGTCGACTGACCGTAGGCGTGCGCTGTCGGCCAGGTGCCAAGCAAGCCGGACTGGGCCCAGTCCTGGAAGACGGCACGCTGAAGGTGAGTGTGCGCGCCCCAGCCGAGGACGGACGCGCCAACGCCGAACTCCTCACGCTGTTAGAAGAATCGTTCCGCGCCGACGCCACGCTCGTGGCCGGCGCCGCCGACCGTCGCAAGGTCGTGCGCCTGACCTTGCGCGCATGAGCAATCGCGTGACCGTCCTCGGCGCCCCTCTCGACGCTATCACGCCGGACATAGCTGCGATCGCGCTTCGTACCATGCTCGCCGGCGCACGGCAGAACCACGTGATGACGCCGAACAATGAAATGCTGGTGTACGCCGCAAGCCATCCCGAATTCCTCGCGCTTCTCAACCGCACCGCCCTCAATCTGCCCGACAGCACCGGCGTCGCCTGGGCCATGCGCCGCGCGGGCGCGAGCAACCAGCAACGCGTGACGGGCGTCGACACCGTACAGCGCCTCTGCGGCGAACTGGGTCCAGAGTCTCCGGTTTTCTTTTTAGGCGGACGTGAGAACGTCGCCGGTCGCGCCGCTGAGGAACTCAAGCGCCGCAATCCCTCCCTCGCCGTCGCCGGCGTCCTTGAGGCCAGCCCACGCGACGACGACGCGGCGGCCATCGTGGCCGCGGTGAATGCCAGCAACGCCAAACTCCTACTCGTCGCCTACGGCGCACCCAGGCAAGACGAGTGGATCGACCGGTATCTCAAAGAGATGCCAAGCGTGCGCGTGGCCATGGGCATCGGCGGCACGTTCGACTTCATCGCCGGGCGTGTGCAACGTGCACCACAACTTCTACGCTCCCTTGGCCTGGAGTGGTTCTGGCGGCTCCTCCAAGAACCGTCGCGCCTGCCGCGCATCATCAAGGCCGTGGTCGTCTTCCCGCTCTTCGTTCTACGCGCCCGGACGGACCGTCACACCTGAACCGGCGCCACGCAGGCGCTCATAACCGGCCAGCTCCCACTCGCCACCTTCACGATGCAAATGAACCAGCAAGGGCCCCTCTTTGCTGTCGGCGTAGTAATCGCGCGTATCGCCCATATCGCGCAAGAGCGACGTTTCGCCCAGTTCCATGTCGGCAAGAAGCAGATAGATGCCCACGTCGGGCTTACTAACGAGCGCAGCCTGCAAATTCACCATCGCCTTTCCCAGCGCCGCCACGGCGGCCACGATCAAGATGCACGTGATAAGCCCCATCGTGATGCTGGTGCGCGGCTCAGGCTCGTTGAAGTCGTAATGATGCATTCCCCCCATGATACCAGAAATGGCCTATTTGCGCCAGATGGCGGGAAGTTGGGTGAAGGGCACCTGGGCGCTAGGATAGCGCCATGAACAACCGCCTCTGTCTCATTGTCGTCGACGGGTTCGGCGTTGCACCCGACGGTCCCGGTAACGCCCGCTCACTCGCAAACATGCCCACCATCAAACGCCTCGAAGCCGAGGTGCCGAGCGTGCTCATGGACGCCTCGGGTGAAGCCGTCGGCCTGCCTCAAGGGCAGCAGGGCGCCAGTGAGCCCGGCCACCTGACCATCGGCGCCGGCCGTGTGGTCTTTCAACCACTAGCCGAAATCGACCGTGCCATTCGCCTGGGGGATTTCGAGAAGAATCCCGTCCTTGCCGGCGCCTGCGAGCGCGCAGTGGAGCGTAAAGTGCCGCTCCACCTCTTTGGCCTCTACTCCACCGGTGGCGTGCACAGTTCGGCGGAGCACTTCCATGCCATGCTCCGCCTAGCGAAACAAAAAGGCGTCGAACAAGTGTTCCTTCACCTCTTCGGCGACGGTCGCGACGTGGGCGAACAACAATTCACCACCGACTTCAAGCTGCTAGAAGAAGAGATCGACGAGCAGAAAATTGGCGCCGTCGCCTCGCTGGTCGGCCGCTACTACGGCATGGACCGCGACAAGCAGTATGGCCGCACAAAACTGGCCTACGACCTGATGACCCAGGGCCTAGGCCAGGAAACGCCGGACTTGGAAGAGGGTGTGCGCAACTGGTACATCGAAGCACCCACCGGCCAGAAGACCGACTACTATCTGCGCGCACTCAAGACGCCCGCTTTCCAGGCGATCGGCGAAAGCCATGTGGCCGTCTGCGTGAACTTCCGCAGCGACCGCTCGGTGCAAATCGTCGAGGCCCTCGAAGCCGCAGATTTTCAGCACTTCCCGCGCCCCGTACGCGTGAAGGACGTGGTCTGCATGGGGCCATACTCCCAGCATCTGCCCGTAGCCTTCCCACCGGCCGACGTGAGAAACACCCTCGGGGAAGTGGTCTCGAACGCCGGCAAGAAGCAACTGCGCGTGGCCGAAACCGACAAATTCGCACACGCCACGTTCTTCTTTAATGCCCAGCGTCAGGAACCCTACGAAGGCGAAGATCGTGTGCTGGTCGAATCGCCAAAGGTGCCAAACTACGCCGAGACGCCCGAGATGAGCGCCAGTCAGTTGACCGAAGAAGTGCTCGCTCGCGTGCGCATCCAGACCTACGACCTGATCGTGATGAACTACGCGAACTGCGACCTCGTGGGCCACGGCGGACAAATCGAGGCCGTGGTGAAGAGTTGCGAATCGGTGGACGCACAGTTGGCCCGCCTCTTGCCCGAACTGGAAGCGAACGGTTACGACTGGATCGTGACGGCCGATCACGGCAACTGCGAGGAGATGCTCGTGCCCGGCACCGACACCATCAGTCCAAGTCACAGCTGCAATAAGGTGCAGACGTTCGTGCGCTCTTCGATCATCAAGAGCGCCGCCGACCTGCAGGGACTGACCGGCTTAAAGGACATCGCACCGCTCAGCTTGAAGATCCTCGGTCTGCCCGTGCCGCCCGAAATGCACTGACGCCATGGACGCCGACCGCCACACGTCGCTTCGGCTTGCCGTTATTCCCGACGGCCAGCGGCGCTGGGCGCGCACCAACGGCAAGTCATTCAAAGAAGCTTACGAAGCCGGCGCCGCCATCATCCGCACACAGATAGCCGTGGCCGCCCAAGAAGGTGCAATGGCCTTTGCCGTCTGGGGCGGATCGGTAGAGAACCTCCGCGAGCGGCCGGCCGCCGAACTGGCCGTGCTGCACAAGGTGTACGAAACATTTCTCAAGCGCGTGCGTGATGAATGGATGCACGAGCCGGAGAACGCTGCCCTACGCTTTGTGCACATGGGTCGCAGCGAACTGCTCACCGCTGCCGAACGCGGACTCATCGACGAGATTGCCGCCTTCACCCGAGACCGACGCGGCATGGTGGTGGCGCTCTGCCTGGGATACAGCGGACGCGACGAGGAGGAACGGGCACTAGAAGCCTGGCACGCAGCCGGCGGCAACGGCGATTGGAAACAGTACTTAGATCTCCCCAAGCAAGGGATCGCCTACGCGCCCTTCGACCTGATCATTCGCACTGGCGAGAGTACCGACGGCCCCGTGCACGACAACGAATTTTTGCACGCGTACCGACGTGAAACACGCATCCGCTTTCGTCCGGAATTCTTCCCCGACATGACACCCGATATGCTCCGCGACGACATTCATGCCTTCCGGAGCACCAACCAGCGCCGCGGCGCCTAAGGTGCTATTCTTGTCCACTCCATGACCACTCGCCCTACCCTGCAGGCCATCCGCGAACGCCTGACGGTGGCGCTTATCGTGCTACTGCCGCTGCACGCACTCTTGGTCACTGTCGCCACACGCCTCATCGCCGGGCCGGGCCACGCCCCGCTCACGGCGCTGGCGCTGTGGAAAGAAGCACTCCTCGCGGGCATCGTCACCTTGGCCGCGGTGGAGATTTGGCAGATGTGGCGCAGAGGACAGCGCCCGACCTGTGACCTTCTCGATCTCCTGATCGTCGGGTTCTTCGCCTTGGCCGTTGCCTCTGCCGCTTGGCACGGCACGCCCACACCCAAGCTGCTCCTAGGGCTGCGCTACGACGTATTGGCACCGCTTGCCTTCGTCGTCCTTCGTCATGCGCCCTGGTCCGACCAGGCACGCTCGCGCCTGCTCGCAGCACTGCTCTGGGTGGGAGGCGCCGTCGCTGCCGTGGGCCTAGCCGGACTGGTACTGCCGACGTCCATCTTCGGCGCACTTGGCTATGCCACCGACTTCCACTCGCTCTATCTGCCCGACTCGCCGCTGGCGCCCTTCAGTCAAATTGGCGGAACGGCGATTCGCCGCGCGCAGTCCACGCTGAGCGGTCCGAATCAACTTGGACTCTGGCTCCTGGTGCCGATTGGCGCGCTATTGGCCTCTGCCGGCCAACTCGGCCGTACTCGGACACTGGCGCTCGGCACCCTGCTCATCGCCACTTTAGCCGCCACGTTCTCGCGCACGGCGTGGATCGGTGCCGTGGCTGGCACCCTCACCGTGGCGGCCCTGCAGGTCGGTCCACGCATGGCACGACGCTGGCTGATGCCAGTGGCAGGATTACTCGCGACCGCCGTGCTTGTGGGCATCCTCGCGGCTCCCGCCACCATCGTGCGCCTGTCGTCATCGCGCGGCCATTTTGAACGACCGCTCGAAGCTCTACACCGCGTCGTACAGGCGCCATGGGGTGAGGGTCTGGCCAGCGCCGGACCGGCCAGCAGCCGCTTTGCGGACGCCTGCGTGATGCTCCAGCCCGAAGATGATCCGCGCTGGGCCGAAGCGCAGCCCGAACTGTGCGTTTTCTTGGGGGACAAACAGGTGCAACCCCAAGATCGCCTCTGTCGGTGCCCGTTTCACCCCGAAAACTGGTATCTGCAGATCGCGGTGGAGTTAGGCTGGCCGGGGTTCAGCCTGTGGATTGGCATTCTGACATTCGCACTCTGGAGACTCTGGCCGCTAGCCCGCGCGCGTCATCCGCTGGGCACAGCCGCGGCCGTCGCCCTGCTTGGCACGACCATCGGCGCCCTATTTCTGCACGCCTGGGAAGACACCGCCGTGGCATTCAGCGTCTGGATGCTGTGCGCCATCGCCCTGCAAAAAGGGCAGAATTCGGTTGATACAGGCAGCACAAGTGCCTCAAACCAGCTATAGTGGGTGCCCACCATGGAGGCCCAAACCATCGATGACGGGCGGCTAAAAACCCTCGTCCGGCAGGCCCAGGAAGGTAACCGCGCGGCCTTTGGCGAGGTCTACGACCTCTGCTTTGCCTCCGTGTACCGCTACGTCGCGTTTCGCCTGCCGCCGGAAGCCGCCGAAGACGTGGCCGCCGATATTTTCGTGAAGGCCTGGGAGAAGCTTGGCAGCTACAAACCGCAGGAATCAGTCCCCTTCCTGGCCTGGCTCTTCCGCATCGCCCGCCATGCCGTCATCGACGTCTATCGCAAAGACCGCCGCTTTGAAGAAATGCCCGAAGACGTGTTGGACGAGGATGAATTGAACCGCGCCGACACCGCCCTGCAGCGCAAGGCGACCATCTTGGCCGTGCGCCATGCCGTGAACCAATTACCCAGCCGTTACCGCGAGGTGCTCATGCTGTCGTTTATTGGCGGCCTGCCCGGCAATGCCGTCGCCCGCATTCTACAGACCAGCGAGGGCGGAGTGCGTGTTCTCAAGCTCCGAGCCCTCCGAAAGCTGGAATCGCTTTTACCTCCCGATTTGGACCCAGAAACGTAACAACCCCCTATTTCTCCCGTTTGTAGAAGCGACAAGTGTGATGTTCTCCACCCTTCTCCATCGGCTGGTCGACGCGCTCTCCTCTCTGGAAGAGCGGGCGGCTGCGCGCGCAGAGCCCAAAAATGGGGAGACACGGCGTTCCGCGGCGCTGGACCGGGCCCTACATTCGCTCGAGCCAGATGCCACCCGCAAAGCCCGAGTCTGGAGTCGCATTGAACAACGCTTAGAACCGGCCCGCGCCGCCAATCTGCTCACGCAGGTACGCCAATGGCTCGAACCCGACGACGCCCTACATTCGCGTGTCCGCACGCTGATGGCCGCCCACATGACTCCGGCTCCGGCTCGCACGTTTGGATTGGGCATGGCCAAGTGGACGGTTGCCGTCTTGATCGTGGCAGTCCTCGTTCGCTCGAGCCCGCTCCTCTTCTTGGCACCGCGCACCGTTGCCGCCACCTCGGTGACGCTTACCGCCACGCGGGGGACCATCTCGCTGGGCGATGAAGGTTTGCTGCAACCCATCACCGGCGAAATCACCCTAGAAGGACCAGGCCGTATCACCACCGGCGACGGCGAAGCCACATTCACACTCCATTCCTATGGCGTCGTGCGCCTAGCACCGGCCACCGTCTTCGCACTCGACGACCTAGCCTCACATCCGGTCTTACCTCTTACGGGCTCGCTCTACGACGGCACAGCCTGGATCTACAGCCTCATTCCCGCCGGTCTGGCAGGTCTCAGCGTGGAAACGCCTGCCGGGATCGTCACCGTCAATGAGGGCAGCGTTGGATTACGCGTGAACGGCTCACTGCTCACCGTCGATGTGTGGGATCGCAGTGCTCGTGTCACCGTGGACGACGAAGAATTCATCCTGCAACCCGATCAACGCCTGGTAGCCGGACCCGGCATCGCCCCTCGTCTGTCGGCCATTAACCCCCAGGGCGCCGCCGATGCCTGGGTAACCGAAAATCTTGCTCGCGATTCGGCCCACCGCCGTGAACTGGCACAGTGGCAGCACGAGGTGCGCGCCGCCAGCGCGGGCATCCTGCCCACTTCACCTCTCTATCGCGTGAAGCGCGCTGCCGAAGCCGTTGACTTACTCTTCACATTCAGCGGACAGGCACGCGCGCAAAAAACTCTTGCCTTGGCTGAAACGCGCCTAAATGAAGCGGCAGCCCTCTTGCCAGACGCGCCGACCGACGCCGTGGAGGCCACGTCGCAGGTGCTCCGCCTGGCCGCCAGCGGCTCGGCCGTCATTGCGACAATTCCCGAGGGAAGCGCAGGCAGCGGCGAACTGGTGCGCTCACTGCTGGCCGAATACCGCGATACCATTCTGTCATTGGCAGCCGAATCACACAGCGGCAGCGGCGCCACCGCCGACTTTGTGGTGAATGAGCTGGCCGCCAACACCATCCAACTCGCGGCCGCTCTGCCAAGCGACGTGAGCTATCCGCTGAAGCAGGCCGTCTTGGCCACCACCGCCGCCTTGCCAGAAAGTGATGCCGCCGAGAGCCGTCAGACCGTCTTGCTCGACGCCATTGCATCGTTGCGCACTGCTTTACAGGCAGAACCCGAAACCGACCTCTCAAGCCTAGTCGATCTGTCGCCGCTCCTTAGCGACCTGCGCACGAACGTGGATGACAACTCGGCGGATGTCCAACGTGAGGCTACCGCCCTAGAGCGAACCATCAACACCCTAGCCCGTCAGCGTCGACCGGAAATAGCCATGGAAAGCACCTCGCGACGCGGTCCAGCCGCACCATTGCCAACGCAGCGTCTGACGGCCGACCAAATCGAGAAGCTGGTCGGCGAGATCCTTGGGCGCGTGAACACCTACCGCCTGTCGGCTTCGCGCTTTAACCAACTCGTTGCCGATATGAAGGCTGTTGAAGGTCTCCCTGATGAGGGCCAAATCCTCCGCCGGCTGGATGCTGCCATCTCCAACGAACCAGGCCTCTCCGCCCGCCTGCGGGTCCGCATGCGTGAATTGAAGGAATCGCGCGCTTTGGAGGTGCAAACCGGTTCCGGCAAGACGGCCCCCGGCACGGTTGACGCCGTCTAAAACCCTGAGCAGACTAGCTCTGCTTGGGTCACGCTCGCGGACCCGTAGCCAATCCTTCGATGAGTGAGGCTCTTTTGCCACTCTGCTCTTCCTCCAAGCGTTATGTACACGATCACCGATCTCAAGCCCGGCCGCGCCATCACCGTCGACGGTGAGCCCTACCTTGTCGTCAGCTCCCAGTTCGGCCGCAAGAGCCAGAGCAAGGCGAACATGCAGTGCAAGCTCAAGCACCTCAAGACCGGTGCCGTTCTCGCCAAGAACTTCCAGGGATCAGAAAAGATCGAGCCCGCCGACGTGGGCTACCGCCGCGTGCAGTTCCTCTTCAAGGCCGGCGACGAGTTCACGTTCATGGACCAGGAGACCTACGACCAGTTCACGCTACGCACCGACGCGCTCGAGGACATCATCCCCTTCCTCATCGAGGGCGGCGAGGTCGACGCCGTTATGTACAACGACCTGCCGATCGGCATTCAGCTGAAGGCCACCGTCGAAATGAAGGTGATCGACACGATTCCGGGCGTGAAGGGCGACACCGCCACCGGCGGCTCCAAGCCTGCCACCCTCGAGAGCGGACTTGTCGTGAACGTGCCCCTCTTCATCAACGTTGGCGAAAAGGTGAAGGTGAACACGGAAACACAGGAATACATGAGCCGTGTGAACGACTAAGCGTAAGGAATACGTCATTTACATGCAGAATTTTGCTGTTAAACTGCTAATTTACTAAAATAAATAATTATTTATAATATCATTGTTCATTCGCAGCACCGTGCGAGGCAGGCGCCCTGTGCATGATGCGTGCGTAGCGTGCTTGTCTCGTCGTAATGGAAGATGAAACAAGATCGTGCCGACGACTATCGGTGATGATGCGGCCCGTGAGAGAGGCCGAGGAACGTGAACGATGATCTATGACGCCAAAAAAGTGACAGAACTCTTAGGACTGCCGTGCGATGAAGAAATCGCCATTCCCGGGATCACCCCGAACGCGGACGAAATCCTCGTCTACTACGGAGGGTGGGACTGCTCCGATCTGCGCCTGTCCAAAGGACAGGCATGGTTCGCAGACCAATGGTGGAATCAACATGCGAACAAATGGAGGCGGCCAAATGGCTATTACCTCATCTGCCTCACTATCGCAGGCACGAACAATAGAAGCTACCGGCTTCAGGTTCAAAACCTGGCTGAACAAAAACAAAATTGGGAAGTAGGAAGTTTTTGCATTGTCTGCACGGCCCTACTGCTGGAGTTGATCACCAAGAGATGGCAGACGGATTACCAACGCTTCCGATGCCAAGAAGAATCGCAACCTGGCTACCATGTCGTCGTCGATTTCATGCACAACAAGATCGGCTACGACGTGGAATGGCACGTTGCAGGAGGAGCGCGCTTAATCATGCCCGGGATGAAACACCTCACATCCGCCTGACATCGGACCCCTGCTACGGCGGGGGTCTTTTTTGAGGTCACCAGACAGCCTGGGCCGGAGGCATCATCAACCACCCGCGAACGTTCAATTGTGCTGATAAACCCGACCAAAACCCCTTGGGGCCAATACGACGCCCTGCTAGTCTTTGGCTGCCCTATGGCAGAACTCGAAGTGATCATCGGCCTGGAAGTGCACGCCCAAGTCGCCACCAAGACGAAGATGTTCTGTGGCTGCGACAACGACGCCTTCGAGAAGGAACCCAACACCACCGTCTGCCCCATCTGCATGGGCCACCCCGGCACGCTGCCAGTCGTGAACGCCGAGGCCGTTCGCCTGGGTGTACGTGCCTCGTTGGCGCTGGGCTGCACCGTGCATCCCGACTGCCACTTCGACCGCAAGCACTACTTCTACCCGGACCTGCCCTCCGGCTTCCAGATCTCGCAGTACGACTTCCCACTCGCCACCGAGGGCGCCGTGGAATACGACGTGGTGGCCGCCGACGGCGCCTCGACCGAGACCAAGGTCTGCCGCATCCATCGCCTGCATTTAGAAAATGACGCCGGCAAGCTGACGCACCGCAACCACGAGACACTCTGCGACTACAACCGCGCCGGCACGCCGCTCATGGAGATCGTGACAAAGCCCGACCTCCGCTCGGCCGACGAGGCCAGCGCCTTCGCCCAAGAGCTGCGCCGCACACTCATCGCCGTGGGCGCCAGCGAGGCCGACATGTTCAAGGGTATGATGCGCTTCGACGCCTCCATTTCGCTGCGCGAGAAAGGCACTGAAAAACTAAACCCCCGCAGCGAGATCAAAAACTTGAACTCCTTTAAGGCACTGGAGCGCGCGCTCGCGTACGAAGAAGCCCGCCTGCGCGACTTATGGGAAGAAACCGGCGGCCCGCTAAGTGGCGACATTACCGTGGGTTGGCTGGACGACGAGGGCAAGACGCGCATGCTGCGCGACAAGGAATCGGCGCAGGACTACCGCTATTTCCCCGAGCCCGACATTCCGCCACTGTCGTTCTCGGAGGCCAGCCTCAAGCAGGCCGTGGCCGAGCTGCCCATGCTCCCCCGCGCTCTTCAGAAGCGCTACAACGAACTAGGACTGAACCCCGCCGAACAGCGCCTGGTGCTCGACGACGCCGGGCTGCGCGAGCGATTCGACGCCGTGTACGCCATCACGAAAGACGGACGCAAAGCCTCCAGCCTTGTCCTGACACAGATGCTCGGCTTCCTCAATGCTGCCAGCAAGACAAGTGCAGAGGCGCCATCCGTGACCGACATCACCGAACTGGCCAGCGTCGTGGCCAACGGCACTATCTCGGGCAACAGCGCCAAGGAGGTGCTGGAGCTGATGGTGCAGACCGGCAAGGCCCCGCGCACGATCATCGCCGAGCAGGGCATGGGCCAGATCAGCGACGACGGCGCCCTGAAAAAGATGGTGGAGGACGCGCTCGCCGCCAATCCCAAAGCGCTGGAGGACTTCAAGGCGGGCAAGGCCGCGGCGCTGGGCGCCATCGTCGGCGCGGTGATGAAGGCCTCCAAGGGCCAGGCGAATCCTGGGAAAGTGCAGGAGATCCTGAAGGGGGTGATCGGGTAATTTTCCTCATATTGGTGCCAACATTCGGTCTGGCACTTTTGGCGCGCCTGCCAAAAAAGGCCTCGCCGAAGGCGAAAGCTACATCTAATAGTGATACTTCACATTTCCTCTCCTGAATGCTGCGGCTGCGACTTCTTCTTTCCCGAATGATCCACAATCAAGACGCCATCCAAATGATCCACCTCATGCTGAATGACACGAGCATTCATATCGGATAACCGCAACTCCTGTGGCTTGCCGTTCACATCTAAAAACTTCACGCCAATGGCCCGATCACGAGGTACCACCACGTACTGATTCGGCAGGCTCAGACAGCCCTCCTCATCGCGGACCATCTCACCCGAGCGCCAGGTGATCTCGGGATTCACCAGACCGACCAAGCGCTCGTTGAGAACAGCCACAATCACGCGCTCCGAAACACCAATCTGCGGCGCGGCCAAACCCTGGCCGTCGGCCATAATGCATGTCTCGGCCATGTCTTTCAGCAAGGCCTGCACCTCTTTCGTCACCTTGGCCACGGGCTTAGCTTTCGCTCGCAGCACGGGAGTGTTGGCGCCGGTGACAATAGGGCGGATGGGCATGACGAACCCGTCCACTCTATAGGGGTGAATGCCGTTGGCTCAACCGGGCTCAGCGACGAGCAGGCACGGCGGCCTTAGCCACCTCCAGACCGGCAAAACGACGTAATTGCTCGATTGTGGCCACCTTAGCCTGAGGCAGCATCGCAGCCAGGGCATCGGCCGTCAGAAGCACATCGGGAAGAGCGCGGTGGCGATCTTTGGGAATCTCCAAATTCAGACGCAGGCCCACCTGGTCGAGCGTGTGGCGGAACGCCGTTGGCCAGAGGTGCTGCGAGAGACGCATGGTGCAGAAGCACTCCGGCAGCTCCAGGTACCCCCAGCAGAACTCCTTTTCCGTCTGCAGGAAGGACATATCGAAGCTGGCATTATGAGCCACCAAAAACGAGCCCTGGGCGAACTCCAGAAATTGCGGAAGCACGGCCATGATCGTGGGGGCGCCAGCCACGTCCTCATCGCTGATGTGCGTGATCTGCTTCACTTCTTGGGGAATCTCACGCTCGGGATTCACGAACGTACAGAAGGTCTTCTCCCGCTGCACCTGCCCACCTTCTACGCGCACCGCGCCAATCTCGGTGATGCGGTGACCACGTTTGGGATCCAGGCCGGTCGTTTCGACGTCGAAGACGGTGAAGCTCGGAAGCATGTCGGGGCAAACTCTACTAGAACTGCGCCGACCCCGACCAGTCGAGTCGAGATAACCTCCGCGCGTCTCAAAATAGATGTTTATGAAACATAATGATAATTATGACAATCATAACGACTTGTCTGGCCTTCAGACGAAGTTTAGGGTCAACGCCCGTCACTTCTTTCCCCCTTTTTCCATGCAAAAGATGCTTTTCCCCGCCGTTCTCGCCGCCGCTCTGCTGAGCGCCTGCACGATGTCTGGCACCACGGACACGACCGGTTCCGGTACGGCGATGTCCAGCTCTTCCATGGTGTCGTCCTCGTCCACGACGACGTCTACTTCGTCCATGGAGGCCAAGGCCAACATGGTCGGCGTCACGATGCGCGGTGGCGTGATGTACACCCTCTGGAGCGATGGCAAGATTCAGGAGCTGACCGAAGACATGGTCTTGAGCAACGGCACGGTCGTGAAGAAGGACGGCACGGTCATGCTCGTTGGCGGCAAGACGCAGACGATGGTCGACGGCGACATGGTCACCCGTGAGGGCGCCATGACGACGGACGACAGCGCTGCCATGCGCGACGGCGCCGACCAGGAGTAATCCTAGCCAGCAACCAAATGAAAAACGCCCGGCCCCCGGGCGTTTTTCGTGGCGAGAGCCCAACTTCGCAGGCAAAAACGAGGCCTTCCGTCGTAAGGCGAAGCGACAAAAGCTACAGGGTACGAGATACGGCTTGGCGGAGTGGCAAGTCGCAACAGAAAGGAGATGCTTGCAGCCCGGGCTCTTAGGCTTCTTTGCGGACAATGTCCTGACTGCCGCGCTTGATATTCCAGGTGCCGGGCGAGGTATCGTGATGCATCACGATACCCGGCACGGCGGCGGCAATGGCATCGCCCATGCGCTGGGCCTGCACACGCAGGGTGGGATGGACCGTGTCGGCAGACCGAAGCTCGGCAATATACACGGCAGCGGGCAGTGGGCACGTCATGACGACCGCGACCCTGTAGCCCATGCCGATATAGTACTGACGAATCTCATCCGGACACTCGAGTGCGGCAATGCGCCCCTCCTGTTCACGTAGAAATGCCTCGGCCTCGGCCCGCAGCTCGGGCGTGAGCTGCTCGAGATACCACGCCTCGAAGCCATGCTTGGCGGTGAGCAGGGGCATTTCCTGCACGGCACTGCGCTGGCGCTGCAGATCGCGGTAAGAACCAAAGTCGAGTGCGAAACGAAAGACGATGTCGCCGTACTGACGCAGACGCTGGTGCAGTTCGGCCTTGGGCGGGCGGGCGGCAAGCAGATTGCGATGTTGAGCGAGACCGTCGAGGTCGAGACGCACCTGGTAGGAAAACTCCCGCACGGGCGTTTCGCGGCAGTACGCGAAGGCTGCCATCGACTGCGCCACGTAGGCTTCTTCGGCCTCATAGGCTTTATGGAGGAAGCTCGACTGGTACTTCTGCTGGAGCGACTGCAGAACGGCTGCCGCCGTCTCACGCACTTCGGGGAGCGGATGATGGCGCATCTCCTTCAGGTGATCGTGCGCTTGGCGCAGATTGGTGTGCCAACTGACGTATGTGGTGGCACCAGCAGGCAGGAAACCGCGAGCGATGTCGAACGCGCGAGCCTTGATGGCCTTCTCATAAAGTGACTCTTTCTCCCCTTCCTTGATTGGAAAGCGCTCCTTTAATGCGGGTACAAGCGTCTCAAGGGCATGCACGTAGAACACACGCCAGCGCTCCTGAATCTCCGCACCGGCAGGCGTGCCAAGCGGGTTCAACATCTCCTGCTTGGCCATGTCGAGATAGCGCGTCGACGCCTCTTGGCCGCTGTAGAGAGGCCAATCCTGCACCGCTTTGGCCACCAGCATACTCACGTTCTCGATAAAGAGAGAAATAGACCCGCAATCGCCGATCGACTTGTGCCCGTAGCCCACGTAGTAGTTGGCCATGAACTTTTCGGCGCCCACCGCGCGCACCTGCTCCAAATGCTCCATGACGCTCTTGGGCGAGCGCGAATAGAGCGCCTGGAGCATGGCATTGGCCTCGGGCGGAACGTCGTCGAGAACGAAGATGGCGCGCATGCGATCGAGACTACCACGGGAATGCTCGGCCCGAAAAAATCGGCAAACGATGGAAAATCTCGCCTGAGCAGGTGATACTACGGCAATTCCCCTCCCAATCCGACGCATGATTGTGACCGCCGTGGTGGCTGTCGCCGAGAACGGGATCATCGGGCGTGATGGCGGACTACCGTGGCGTTTGCCATCGGAGATGCGCCGCTTTCGCGAAGTCACCCGCGGCAAGCCGCTGATTATGGGGCGCAAGACTCACGAGGCCATCGGCCGCGTGCTGCCGGGCCGCTTGAACGTGGTGGTGACCCGTCGGCCAGACCTACGCATTCCTGGCGCTTCCGTGGCCCACTCACTGCACGAAGCCCTCGATCTGGCCGCCGCCACCGGTGCCGCCGAAGCCTGCCTGATTGGCGGCGCCCAGCTCTACGAGGAAGCCATGCCCTTCGCACAGCGCGTCATCTTCACGCGAGTCCATGCCAGTCCTACCGGAGACGTATCGCTGGCGCCGCTCACGGGCAACTGGCGCGAGGTACGCAAAGAAGGCCCCCTTCAAGAGGAAGGCGACGAGTTCGCTTACTCGGTTTTAGTGCTTGAACGAGACTGATGAATGACGGCGACAAGCGCCTCACGAATAACGTCGGCCGTGATGACAATGACGCGATACGTAGGATCGCTCTCGATAAGCCGACGGATAGACTCGGCGAACATATTCGCCCGACTGCGGTCCGTGGGCAACCGGAGCGAGTGGCGGTTCTCAAAATAGTCGATGACCACATCGGCGATGTCGCTGACATGAAAACCATCGACAACGTTCTGGTACCGCATCGAAGAGGCATCGGGTGGGACAGGAGCAGAGTCGGGTCCGTGAGTCATAGGGAAGCGGAGAATACCGCCCGCAGCGCGGTTGTACAGAGTGCTACACTCTCCGGGCTATGTCAGGACATTCCAAGTGGCACAACATCCGGGTGAAGAAGACCGCCGAGGACGCCAAGCGCGGCAAGGTCTACACGCGCCATGCCAAGCTCATTGAGATGGCGGCGCGCGGCGGCGGCGATGCCGACATGAATCCCGGCCTGCGCACGGCCATCGATAATGCCAAGGCCGACAATGTCCCAAACGCCAACATCGATCGCGCTATTCAGAAGGGCACCGGCGCCCTCAAGGGTGCGGCCGCCATCGAAGAGGAAACGTACGCCGCCTACGCCCCGGGCGGGGTGGCCTGCCTGGTGGAGTGCCTGACCGACAACAAGAACCGCACCCTCTCCAATCTCAAGCTTGCCATCAGCAAGGCCGGAGGCACCTGGGCCGAGAGCGGCGCCGTCGCCTGGATGTTTCAACGCAAGGGCTTCGTGGAGGCAAGCAAGCCGAACCTCTCGCCCGCGGGGCTGGAAGAGATGGAACTCGAACTGATCGACTTCGGCGCCGAGGACGTGGATCTGCAGGGCGAGACGCTCACCGTCACCACCGGCCCGGCCGACTGGCCGGCCATCCGCGATTTTTTGAAGAAGAACGGCTTCGAGGTGTCCGCCTCAGGACAGCGCCTCATGCCCACGCAAAAAACCGCGGTGAACGACGCAGACACGGCCAAAAAACTGGCCGCCTTCGTGGAGGCGGTGGAGGCCGATGACGACGTCTCGGAAGTGTTCCACAACGCCGAGTTTTCGGAGGCGGCGCTGAAGGGATTGGAGGCGTAAGAAAAACCGCACCCGTAGGTGCGGCGTGCCTGATCTTTCAGGCATTACAGTGAGAGCGTCCAGTCTCGCAGGTAGGCCCAGACAGCCTCCGCGCCGGGAGCCATGTTGCGCATGTGCGCACGGCCATCTTCCTGGCTTTCGGGAGTCGCATCGGGCCAGTAGCCGACCGCGGCTTGCAGGATGGCCCGACGGAGCTGCTTCGGGATATGACTCTCATGAAAGATGTCGTAACTCAGATGCATCAGGCAGGCGAGGATCCGCATCTGCTTCAACCCGATGTCCCGCTCGTCGCGAATCATGTCCAGGACGGTACCGAGCGGGCAATGGACACCCGCGGCGAGTGCCATGCTGATGTGCTGCTGCAGCTGGGGCAGCACACACGAAGCCATCTCCTCCTCGCCATCCCTGAACATCTCGACCACGGTGACACACTCCGAGATGAGCACCTTCTCCCAGGAAAACGGAACGTTGTTTAGCACAGCACGGTCTCCGTCGAGGACCGCGAACAGACGATGACGTTGGGACACTTCCCACCTCAAACTCGGTCAGACTGATAGAAAGATCGGCGAAAGGGCTGTGTATATAGTAAAACTAATGATTATTTTGTCAAATTATGCACTCATAAAAAATACGCCCTCCCGAAGGAGGGCATGAGGGTGCGTTGTTCAAAAAATCATCGGCTCAGATCTGGTAGAGCCAGGCCTCGAGGAAGATTTCGATAGTGATCTGGGCAATGGTGACCTCATCCAGCGCTTCCATATCTCCTTCCGTGAAGCCGATCGGTTCCGTCTGCGCTCGCGCATTCTGGGCGTCGAACTCTTGCGCGGCCGTATCGACGGCATCGAAGTGCTCATCGGCCCAGCTGTTCCAAAGGGCAGATTCCAGAGTGCGGACAAACACATCGACGACGGCCCACTCCATCATGCGCCGTTCGCTATCGGGAACATGGAGGCGCCGTCGTTGGTTGTACGAAACGAACGCCTGATAGAGCTCGTCAAGATTCGGTCGGGGGCCGAATCGATCGACCGCTATCAGGGAGGCTAGCAACGCACGGATGACACCGGCCTTCTCTGAGGGCATTGCCAGTAGGGGCGAGGTCAACTTTCCGGCGAAGTGCGCAGACCAATCCACATGCAACTCGGCCAAGCGGGGCCGGAGTCGCTCAAGAACATCGAACATGAACAGATTCCCAAACGTTGTGAAAAAACGGGCTGGAACGATGGTAGGGGCACGCCGATAGACGCTCAATCCTTTTGAAAGAAAAAACCGCCCTCCTTGTGGGAGAGCGGCGGGTGGCCGAACCGAAGTTCAGGCCGAATGCATCGTGAGGAGCCACGCCTTGACGTACGCTGCCACCTCCCGGTGAATGCCGACGGAGGAATCCGTGTCGCCTGCCAGTCGGGTGGAGTAAAACAGCTCATAGTCACGAGCCGCCCGAATGATCTCCATGGCGACGGAGTGGGGCCAGGCACCGTGCAGGATAATATTCGCGATCTGGGCTGCGGTGACATCGAGCAGAAACCCGCGCAGATCGCCGCCCTGGGGCTGTGAAAACGTCGCACTCATAAGCAGGCACAGAATGGGGCTGCGACCCATCACCTTGATAGCCCGCTGGGCGAGCTCCAGACGACGTCGGACAAGCTCGGGAAACTTACTGGTCTTCAGCAGCTCTTGCTGCTGAAGGATGTACTGCTCCCAGCTGAAACGCTGCTGGGTGGTCTGGCAGAGCGGCTCACGGATGGCATCCAGGCACTTGAACTGAGACATTCGAACCTCGACTCAATCGACCTTGTTGCAAAGGAACGGGCGAATGGACTAAACACAAAATACAATATATATAGTATTTGTCAATAAACACTCAATCACCCACAGGAATGATGATTTCCGGCTGCGATAGGGCACTAGACGAAGATGACGCCGGCGCGGCGATGACGATGTTTACCACGTCCTCCGAGAGGTTGCCGGCACTGTCCTCGGCGGTCACGCGCAGGCGGTGGCGGCCGGGCGAGTAGTCCTTCAGGGGGATGGTCGCCTCGAACGGGGCGCGCGGTCGCGAGGTGATGAGCTGCTGGTCGAAGTAGAACTTCACGCTCTTGAGGGCGCCCTCATTCTCGGTGGCGTCAGCCGTCACGGTCACCTCAGCGTCGGGGGCGAACGTTGCCTCCGGCTCGGGCGAGAGGATGCGCACCGACGGCGCGCCGTCGTCTTGGCCGAAGCGAATCTGCGCAGTGGCGGTGGCCACGTTGTAGAAGCGATCGAGGACACGGACTTCCAGAGTGTGGACACCCGCCAGGTCGAATGACCGGGGTAGACGAGCGGTGTACGTGAAAGGCGCACTCGTTTCATCGAGCACAGGCCTGCCGTTCACAGTGGCATGCACCTCGCGGATAGGCGAGGCAGTCTCGACATCGAGGCGAATGCGGAAGGTGGGCGCACTGGCCATATCGCCATCGGCGGGCGACAAAATGCGAATGACGGGCTTCTGCAGGCGACCGGGCGTCTTGCTGGCATCACACGTCTCGGTAGGCACGCGCGGCAAGGTGGCACCGGTGCCAGCCGCCCAGTCTGCGACCGATTGCAGCCACTGCGGGAAGCGGCTAGAGAGGACGGACTGCGGCACAAGGAAGCTGCCAGTTTCAGCTGCCTCTGGCGGACAGAGCGGCGACGCGAGCGTCTGCGTTACTCGATCGATCGCCACCGATACGCAGGCGGTATCCAGCTGGGTCGGAGCCCGCTCGGACAGGAAGAGTTCCGGCTTGCGCAGCTCGACGGGGGTACAATCGCTAGGCAGATCGCCCGACAGCCCCGAGGCCAGCACCGTCACCAAACCCTCGGGTTGCACGAAAGTGGATGGCCCCTCCACCTTGGCGTTGGCCGAAGAGAGGAATTGCTGCCAAATGGGCGCCGCCACGTTCAGACCGTCGGCGCTGGGCGAAAGGGCGGTGTAGTCGGCATTGCCCACCCACACGCCAGCCACAAGCTTGGGTGTGTAGCCGATGGTCCACACGTTGCCCGGGCGACGCTCTTGGCAATTGCCGTCGTCGTCGGTCTTCAGGCATTGATTACTCGTGCCCGTCTTGGCCGCCGCCGGCGAACCCGCCACCGTCAGCGCGGCGCGCCAAAATTCGGTTGGACGAGCGCCGTTGTCGCTCAAAATTGACGTGATTTGATAGGCAATGCGGGCATCAAGCACCTGTTCGCCGGGTACCGGCTCGGTGCGACAGATGGGACACGGCAACAGGTTGCCGCTGCGATCGGTAATGCGGCGAATCGTGACAATTGGCTTCGCCTGGCCACCATCAGCGATAGATGCGAAGGCTTGGGTAATTTCAAGGAGCGGCATCTCGGCTGCACCAAGAGCGAGCGCCGGGCCATAGCCCTGGGCAGGCTTACGCTCACGCGCGGTGGGAGCGCCAAGATCGGCTGTGAGGGCCAGGATAGGGTCTTCTTCGCCGGCCAGGTAGTAGGCTTTGATGGCTGGGATATTGCGCGACGAGCCGAGCGCCTGGCGGGCGGTCATGAGGCCCCAGTACTGGGCGTCGAAGTTCTGCGGGCGGTAGGCACCGAGGGTGATGGGCAGATCATGCAGCACCGTGCCCGGTCCAAAACCGGCGCGGAATGCGGCCGCAAAGACGATCGGCTTAAAGCTGGAGCCGGGCTGCAACGCGGCGCGAGCCATGTCCACCTTACCGTCGTGCTCGTCGTCGTTGTAATCGGCATTGCCCACGTAGGCCAACACTTCGCGCGTATCGGGATCGAGCGCAACGAGCGCGGCGTTATGTGCACCGTAGAGCTTCACGTTGGTCTCAGCGCGGTCCTTCACCGCTTCCTCGGCCAACAGCTGCACGTTCCAATCGAGCGTCGTCTCCACCGTCAGGCCGCCCTCAGCGATAAGCGCCTCGTCGGCCGAGTTGGCCAGCATCTGCTCCACCTGCTGCTTCACCCACAGCACGAAGTGTGGGGCGCGAATGTCTTCGCGCGTCGATTTGAACACCAGCGTTGCAAACTGATCGCGCGCGGCAATCAGCTGGTCTTGATCGATGAAACCCAATTCGACCATGTTCGCCAATACCTGGTCGGCACGCCCGCCCACGTAGACGAGATGAGCGCCGGTGCCCACCTTTCTGCCCAGCAAGCCGATGGTGATGTCTTCGTCGTTGAGTTGCGAGGCGTCGGTAATCGAGCCGGCGGCAATTTTTGCCAGGGCCGACTCAGACACGGCGGTGTAGCGACGAGGACCGTAGGGCGCAAAGTACGACGGACGTTGCGGCAACGAAGCCAAGGCGGCGGCTTGGGCAAGCGTCAGGCCCGAGGCCGACTGACCAAAGAAGCGCTGACTCGCTTGCTCAATGCCGTACGCGTTAGCGCCAAATGGGATCCAGTTGAGATACAACTCTAAGACTTTCTCTTTGCCATATTTCCATTCCAACTCGCAGCCGAGGAAGAGCTCCTTTAACTTGCGACTGACGATGTTCTCCTGCTGCAAGTCGAGGGCGTTTCGGGCCAGCTGGCGGGTAATGGTGGAAGCACCACCGCGGGAACCAAACGTAACGACCACGCGCGCCAGCGCCCGCACATCGAGACAGCCGCGGGTTTCAAACCGTTGGTCCTCAATGGCGATGACCGCCTTCTTCATAAGGTCGGGAATTTGGCTGTCGGGCACGTAGGTGCGATCTTGATCACTGAACAGGCGGTACAATTCCGTGCCGTTGCGATCGGTGATCACCGTACTTTGCGCGGCAAAAAGAGTTTTGGTGACGTCGGGCAAAGTGACCCAGAGCAACAGCAAATAGCCGGCCGCCAACACGGTAACACCGCCGCCAATCTGCCAAGGATGACGCTTGATCCATTGCCAGGCCTCAAGCACTTTTCGCCTGGCTGCATCCACGTCGAAGCCGCGGCGCCTCCGCCGAGGGGGCGGGGCATGGGACGACAGCGTTGAATGGGTGAAGCCGGCCACGGGCCGGAAGTGTAGCAGCGGTGAGGTCATTCCGCAGCCTTTCCGGTTGATTTCCCGTCGAGTTTTTCCAGGCGCTCAACCGTCTCCAAACACTCGTGCGCCCGCTCGTTTTCGGCATCGAGCTGCAGTACGCGGCTAAAGAGCGCCTTGGACTTGGCGTAGTTGCCAAGCTCCAGATAGACAACACCCAGGTCGCAGAGGGCAAAGACGTTATCGGCATCCAAATTTAGCGCTCGCTCTAAGGTGACCACGCCCTGGGGACGCTGTCCGCCGCGAAAGAGCGCCCAGCCCAGCCGCCGGAGAATTTCGGGGTCGTTGCTACGCAGCTTATTGGCGCGCTGCAAGCTATCGATGGCCTCCGGCCATTGTTCACGTTCGCTTCGCACCTGACCGAGCGCAGCCAAACCAAGCGCACTTGTCGGCTCCAAGGCCACCGCCTGCGAGGCAGCGGCTTCGGCACGATCAAAACGCCCAAGCTCCAATTCATGCTCGGCCACCTGTTCTAGTGCGCCGACGTGGCCAGGATCGTCCACCAGAATCTCCTCCAATGTGGCCAACGCTTCATCAAAGAGACCTGCATCAGCCGCCGCCGCGGCGGCTTGCAGCCGGTCCGACACCGAATCCCCCGCCGGTGCGGACGAATCGTCAGGCATTTAGGTAGCGGAGTAAATGACGAAGAATGTCATGCGCAGAATAGCGGCCGCGCCCAGCACGATCGCCATGCCAATCAGCGAATAGACAATCAGATCCTTGCCGCGGTTCTTTAGCGCGTCTTCGCCGCGGGAGGCGACAATCATAAAGGCGCCCACAATCACGAGTGCCGCGCTCACGATTCCCACCGAGCGCGCCATGAATGTGATGACATTCTCCACCACCTCGGCCAGCGTCTGATTCGTGCCCAAATTCACCGTTAGTGTGCGCTGCGCGGAGGCCGCCACCGGAAGGACGGCAAGCGCGAGAGCCGGGAGCACACGGGCAAGTCGCATGGACCCAGCATAGCACTTGGCGGCCAATCGCGCTGCGACAGAGCAAGCGGGGTATATACTAAGCGCCATGAGCGGACGAGTTTCAGGCTCCCTGCAGTTCCAGCGCGCGGTCCACCGCGGACTACGAACGCTTGGCCGTGAAGGACGGGTTCTCAGCAGCATGCTGGCGGTTGCCGGCCTCTTCACGCTGCTCGGCGCGCTATTGCTAGGATTCTTGGCAGTGCGCACGGCGAGCGACCTGCTGCGCACCGGCGCCACTCTGCAATTGCAAATGGAACGCGGCGCCGAGAGTGCGCAAGTGCAGGCATTGCACCGCGCCCTCCTTGATCTGCCGGGCGTGTCGGCCGCGGTACTGACCACGAAAGATCAGGCATATCTGGCCGTCCGCCGCGAAGATCCAACCGTGGTCTCGTTCATCGACGCCTTCGGTCTGCAAAACCCCTTCCCCGACTCCATCGCCGTCACACTCGCCTCATCCGATGCCTACCCTGCGGCCATGGCGCTCTTGCAAGATGCACGCTGGCAGGGAGTGGTAGCCCCCGAGTTCGTCGCTGCAGCCGCGGCCCGCCAAGCGCAACTAAGTGAAGTACTGCAAGTGACACAAGCAGGCAGCGACGCTGCCTTAGGTATTGTGGCCGTAGCGGCCGCCGTACTCCTCCTGGCGCTAGTGTCGCTACTGCACCGCCGCGTACTCCAGCGCAGCGCCGATACCCAAACACAGATGCTTTTGGGCGCCGCCCCGAGCGACATTTTCGTCCCCCTGTGGACCGAGACAATGCTGATCCTACTCGGGGGGCTGACGGTGGCATCCGGATTGCTCGTGGGACTGGTTTTTGCCCTGCCGTCACTGCTCCCCGCCGCTAGCCAGAGCCAATTCGTCTCGGCCGTGGCGCTCTCGTTGCTGCCAGCCCTGGAGCAGTTGGGGCCGATCACACTCGGCATCGCCCTTCTCGCGCTGCCGCTACTGGCGGCATTGGCGGCTGCTTTCGGCCTGACGAGTCAGTCGAACTTCGGGTTCCTCAACCGCTCCCACGCCTAACATGGCCCAGACATTCTCCGACGAGGCCATAGTGCTGCGAGCCTTCGACCTGGGCGAAGCCGACCGCCTCTACGTCCTGCTCACCGCTCACCACGGCCGCCTTGCCGTGCGTGCCGGCGGCGCACGGAAACCGCTCTCGCGTCTGGGCGGCCACCTGAGCGTGCTCTCACGCGTACACATCCAATGGACCGAGACGAACGCCGGCCTGCGACTGACGTCTGCATTAGCTCAGCCCATGGCCGTCCGCGGGTCACCCTCGACCGCCGCCTGGTGCGCCGTCAGCGAAGCTCTTGAATTGGTCCTGCGACTCACAGAGGAGGACACGCCCCTGCCGGGACTCTTCGACCTTCTGCGTGACTATCTGGAACACGACGACTGGGAAGCTCGACAGCCGCTTTTTTGCGCCCAGTTTCTCCACCTTCTCGGTCACCTACCGGTAGAACCGGGGGCACTGGAATGCAAAGGCTTATCCATGGAAAGCCAGACATTATTGCTCGAAAGTCTAGCCGGAGCTCGCGCTCAGGAACCGTCCCCTGGGACCATGCGCGAATTGACGGCGCTCATCGGTCGCATTGCGGAACCTCTCCTAGCCCGACCGCTCAAGGCCCAAGCGGTTCGCCTGTCAATCGCCGCCGAACCACGTCGGCATCTCGTCGGTTAACGCGTCGCCGCTGCCCGAGGCAGGCAGATCGATGGCTGCCACGCCAATCTGGGTGTAGTTCGGACGCGCTTCGTAATGCGAGAAGACCGATTCCACCACACGCTCCTCTCCGGGGCGATCAATCAGGCGGAACCACTGCGCTTTTGCACCAGGAACGGCGCTGCCAACTTTTTTCTTCTCCCCAGGCGCCAGATCGGTGGTGTATTCGATGCGATCGGGCGGCGAAGGCGTGCGGTCCCAGATGAATGGTCCAATCACCTCGGCCCGGCGGTCATCTTTAGTACCGTAGAAAAGGAAGTATGCTTTTTCATCAACCGCGTACGTTTGAATGAGCAGTGCGCCGGGACTGTCATTCTTGAATTTCATGTCGATGTTCGGCGGATAGATGGTGGCATCGGTCCCTTGCGGGAAATAGTGACTGACCGAATAGCTGTGATTTTTGCGCTGCAGAATAGGGAAACCGTACTCCCAGATGCCACGATAGGCTGTGGAACTGATTTGGCACAGACCGCCACCGTAGTCAGGCACGGTCTTATCGCCTTTGATCACCAACTCCTGGCGATACCCGGCGGCGGCATTCACCGGGCCCAGCACGCCGACAAACGAGAAAACGGAATCATGAGGAATGAGGTGCCCATTGAAGCGCTTCAGACCCACGTTAATGTTATGCACACGATTGACGGGCGAGTTGCTGTAGTCAGATTCGCCGATGGTGACTAATTCGCGAATGCCCTGGGCCGCCAACTCGGGGTCGGTGACCGTAACGGTAGGCGGAGTCACGATCATCGGCAGCGTCACGCGGTCGGCGCCGCCGTCCAAGGCTGCGATCGTCAATTCGACGGCGGCATCGATATCCACCTTCTGACCGGGCATGCCCACGCCGTCGAACACCACCGCACCCGAACTGCGCGAGATGGTCACAGCACCAGCATCGCGATCGTGTCTCTCGGCAATCTGCGCGCGCAAGCTGGCGGCAATGGCCGCTCGATCCCAACCGGTAGAGGCCTCACGCACCACGCCAGGCGGCAGCGCGCCACTGCCACTAAGAGCACCGACCGGCACATCGATGGGAAAACCCTCATACGTCAGGCGTGTCTCCGTCCCTTTCCAATTGGCAGCGGGGGAAATCGTGAAGAGAAAATGACGATCGTGGTATGTCAAAGCCGCCTCAGCACGCGGCGCCAGGATGAATCCAAGAAACAGGAGGCCGATGATGACGGTCGGCCGTCTCACGCCGCCAGTATGCCGACGTTCGCGCTCAACGGAAGAGTGAAGGTCGGGGATTTGGCCGAGACGGCACCGCGGTCTGCTTTAACTCGTCCAACGCGCGGTTCACCAGGGCATCGGCACGATGGTTATCCTCACGGGGAATATGCACAAAAACCACATCGGCAAAGCGCTCCGTCAGTGCCTTAATCTCGTCCACGAATGCCTTCAAACTCTGAACCTTTACCTGGTACTGACCGTTCAATTGCCGCACCACCAGTTCGGAATCGAGGTGGCAGATAAGCCGATTAGGATGGTACTGCTCGGCGAGCTTCAACCCTTCGATAAGGGCCCGATACTCAGCCACATTGTTTGTTTCGATGCCGATGCGGGCGGCATATTCCTTAAGAACGGCACCTTTTAGAGGATCCTCTAAGACGCAAGCGATGGCCGATTGGCCGGGGTTACCACGACTGCCACCATCGGTAAACAGATGCAACGTACCGCCGATGGACGGCGGTGCCTCGGGAGTAGGCACAGCGGCACTCGCCGACAGGGGTTGCAGGTCTTCCACCGCTCGCTCCACTGCCTGGGCAATGAATCGTTCGCGATCGGCCGGGGCGGGAAAGAGGAGCGCGAGGCGCCGCTCGAGGGAGGGAGGGAGGCGGACCACGCACGCAGTATAGTCCGCACGCGGCGCGCGGTCACTGCGTCACTCGTCGCCGCGCTCTAAGGGCGGCTCTACCGGCTGGCCGAAGATGGCCAAGGCAGCGTCCATCTGGGGATCACGACCGGCAGCAAAATCCTCGGCGGTGCGATCGACCACCACATCGGGCGTCACTTTGTCTTTGCCAATGTCGCGACCGGAAGGCGTCAGCCAGCGCGCAGTCGTCACCTTTAGGCTGCTACCGCCGGGCAGATCGATGACGTCCTGCACCGTACCCTTGCCGAAGGTCTTGGTACCCACCACTGTCGCGCGCTTTTGATCTTGAAGCGCACCGGCGAAGATCTCGGCGGCGCTGGCAGACCCCTGGTTCACCAGCACAACCACCGGCAACGACGGCGCGATGGGATCAGCCTTGGTGCGATGCTCTTCGCCCGGCCCGTTGCGCTGGGTGACGCTCACCACCAGACTATCTTTAGGTAGGAAGAACCCGGCCAAATCCACGGCACCTTCCAGATAACCGCCGCCATTACCACGCTCATCCACAATCACGCCCACAACGCCATCGGCAAGAAATTGGCGCAACACCGCCTCAAACTCGGCCACTGTGGCATCGCCATATTGATTGAGCATGATTACGCCCACGGGTCCGGCAGACGTAGCCCGCTCGGCCGATTCGACGCTGGGAATGACGATGGCATCGCGCGTGATGGTAAGTTGCAGGTTTTTTCGCTCTGGGCCGCGCAGCACCGAGAGCGCCACGGTCGTCCCCTTCTGGCCGCGGATACGATGCACTACGTCGTTCAAGGTTTGGCCGTCAACCGTCTTGCCATCGACGGCCGTGATCACATCTTGCGGCAGGAGGCCTGCGCGCTCGGCCGGCGATCCGCGCAGAGGAGCCACCACCACGACGACGCCATCGCGCAGGTCCAACTCGGCACCAATCCCTTCCAGTTGGCCAAATAGCACGCTGCGGAAATCGGTATTCTGCTCGGGCGTCATGAAGATGGTGTAGGGATCGCCCACACTGTCGACGAAACCGCCGATGGCGCCGTAGAGCAGCGCCTGCGGATCGAGTTTAGAGGGATCAATGTACGTCTGACCGAGCGTCCGCCATACCAGCCAGAAGAGCGATAAGTCAGGCTGTGCCAAAGTGGCACCACTGCCGGCCGAAGGCACCGAGGGCAGATCGGTGGCGGGACGAACCGAGCCGCGGCCCAGCCCCCAGCCGGCCAGCAGAGTGACAAGAAGCGCGGAGGCAAAAACGGCGGGATGTCTGGAGGTGAGCATGGGGTGGACTGGTACCATGAGGATATGCCCGCCCCCGCCCGGCGACCAGCGGCCAAGTCGAAAAAGCCAGCGCCCATCCGCGCCGACCAGCGCGTGTCGGAAATCATCGCCCTGCTGCCGGAAGCGGGCCCACTCCTCGCTGAATACGGCCTGCACTGCTTCAGTTGTTCCCATAACGACCGGGAGACATTGGCCGAAGGCTGTGCCAGCCACGGCTTCGACGAAGGGGAAGTGACCGCACTCGTGACCGAATTGAACCGCCTCTACGTGGAACGCCCGCCCCGCCCCCGTACGCTCACACTCACGCACGAGGCCGCCCTGGGTCTGAAGGACGCCATCCAAACGGCCGGGAGGCCGAATGCCGTGTTGATCGTGGGACTAGATGAGAACGGCACTTTTTGCCTGGAATTTGCCGATGCGACTCCTTCGGATGCTCTTGTCTTCGGCCACCGCGAGGTGCCCGAGGTGGTGGTGGCCGCCCTGGACAGCACGCTCGAACGCATCGGCGGCGCCACTATCGACCGGCGCGAGGGCCGCTTCAAGCTGGACCTGCCCGAGCACGCCCTAGCCCCGGCCTGCGGCTGCGGCGGAGGCCGCTGCTCGTGCGCGGATCGCCCCAAGCACAAGCACCAGTCAAAAGACGTCGCATAAAAACCAACACAATACCTTTTCACACACTCCGTCCGAAGTCGTCTTGGAGGCGTACGATGTCCTGTTCGTCGCTTGGTGCGGTGGGATCGGTATGACGCCAAATCTCGGCCACCACTCCCCAATGATCACGACCGATCAGCCGATGTCGCTCGCCTTGAGCCAGGCGAACCACGTCGCCCGCCACGCACGTGAGCGGCGTGACTTCTTGATCGGTAGGGCTCTGCACCACGGCCACCTCGCCCTCGAGCACGCGCCAGATCTCGGCCCGGCGATGGTGGTACTGCCACGATAGGCGCTTACCTGGCGCCACGACCAGAATCTTCGGGCTCAACTTCTGACCAGCGCCCGCCTCAACACCTTCACCGGCGAAAAAACGCTCTGCGAATGCGGGCGCCTGCGTCTCGTCGATCACGAAAAACCCGCCCCAGGGACGGGACGGGTCTTGGCCGACAACAGAGAAACCTTCGGTCGCAATGTAGTCCGCCACATCACGGAAGACCGCGTCGCGGTCATGTTCGGCAAACGCGGACAGGCTCTGCATGGTTCAGTACTCGAAGAGCTCGGTTTCGGCGAAGAAACGCTTAATCTCCTTCTTGGCCGTCTCGGGCGTGTCGGAGGCGTGGGCCACGTTGAGCATCTGCGTGGTGCCGTAGTCGGCGCGGATGGTGCCGGGAGCAGCCTGACGGCTGTCTGTGACGCCGAGCATGTCGCGCACCTTGGCGACGATGTCGTGACCTTCGAGCACGAGTCCAATCACGGGCGTGGAGCCCATAAACTCTTCAACCTCGGGGTAGAACGGCTTTTCGGCAATGTGGGCATAGTGCTCCTTGAGCAGCTCCGGGTGGAGGTGGAGCATCTTGCAACCGCGGATAGTGAAGCCGGCCTCTTCGAAGCGGGCGAGCACCTTGCCGCAGACGCGATTCTGCACGGCGTCGGGCTTGAGGAGAATGAGAGTGCGATCCATAAGGAGTGGAGGGACGGGGAAAGTGGCTCCAGTCTAGGCGAATGACCGGAAGGCGACCAGCCCCCTAGACAGGGCAGGGCCAAGGCCCGAAAGTGACTGCGTGCGCCCAGAATCCGAATCACCGCCATCGCTCCCAGACCGCGGTCCACTGCTATGGGCTGTCGTTGCCTTCGCCGGCCTGGCCTTTCTCGTCTATGGGCAAATTCTCGGGCACGGCTTCGTCCGTTGGGATGACGGCCTGCTCATCGTGGAGAATCCCATTGTCCAAAGCCTGACGCCCTGGTCGATTTGGAAGGCGTTCACCACCTACGATCCCGAGCTCTACATCCCGCTCACGTTCGTGGTGTACCAACTAAGCTGGCTCGCCGGCGAGGGCGCCGCTTGGCCGTTCCACCTAGTGAGCATCGTACTTCACCTGGGCAGTGCCTGGCTGGTAACCCTGCTGGCATACTCGCTTTCCCGGCGCTGGTGGGCGGGGCTGTTTGTTGGCTTGGTCTTCCTGCTGCATCCGCTCAATACCGAGGCTGTGGCCTGGGCGAGCGGCCTGAAGGATGTACTCTCCACGTTCTTCTGGCTCCTTGCCGCGCTCTGGTACGTGCAGTGGCGCGACGGAGAGGATGGGAAGTATTGGCGCAGCGTCGGTGCATTCGCCTTGGCGCTGATGGGCAAGGCCACCGTCATCGGCCTGCCCGTAGCACTGCTCTTGCTCGACTGGGCGCGTGGCCGCCGCCTGGACCGCCGCGCCCTCTGGGAAAAGCTCCCCTATCTCGGACTATCGATGGTCTTCGGCATCGTCGCAATTTTCGGTAAAGCCGAAATCACGCGCTCATCGACGTTCATTGAAAAGGTGACGATGGCAGGCAAGAGTATCGCGTTCTATCTACAACAACTCATCTGGCCGCACGACCTTTCGGCGCTGTATCCCTATCACCAGACAATTTCTTTTGCCTCGACCGACTTCTCCCTGCCGTGGCTATTGGTAGCCAGCGTCACCGTCGCCAGCATTGTGGCACTGCGCTGGACGCGACTGCCGCTCTTTGCCTGGGCCGTATTCATTCTTGGCGTCGGACCGACGCTGATCAACTTTGCCAAGGGCGGAGAGATCTACTTCGCCTCCGACCGCTACGCCTATTTGGGCATGATCGGCCTACTGCTTGCGCTGGCCGCCAGTCTGACGCGGCTGTTACCTCAAGGTCATGAGGACGACGCACTGCCACCCGGCCGCGCGCGCTTCACGCTCACGGCCGCGGGACTGGCCATCGTCGCCGCCTTCGGCATGCTGTCGTTCCGGCAGGCACAAGTCTGGCGCGACACCCGGAGCCTCTTCACGCAGGTGATCGAGCAGTATCCCGACGCCGCCGACGTGGCCTATACCAACATCGGCGTGGAACTAAGCCTGAGTGGCGACAACGCTACTGCCATCAAACAATTTGAGATGGCCCTTGAGATCCGCGAGACGGCCAAGCCCTGGGGGGCGCTGGGCGACATCGCCCGTCGCGAGCGCCGCTTCAGCGACGCGCACGCGGCCTTCACCAAAGCGCTGGCCCTCGAACCCAAGAACCCCGAGGCGCACCTGGGCCTGGCGCTACTCCTGCACGATGAAGGTCGCTACGGCGAATCGGAAGCGGAGTTTCAGGTGGGACTGGGCATCGACAGTGATAGCCTGCCGGGCTGGGTGAACTACGGCTCGCTGCTCATCAAGCAAAACCGCCCGCAGGAAGCCGCCGCCGCACTGGAGCGAGCGGTCGCCATTGACCCCAGCCAAGACGAAGCCTGGTACAACTTAGGCGTTGCCTACGGCGCCATCGGTCATCTGGAAGACGCGCGCGACGCGTACAAGACCGCCCTCAAGCTGGACCCAGCCGATGTCCCGGGCCACCTCAACCTGGCCGCCGTGCAGCACGCGCTCGGCGATACCGAGGCCGCCATCCGCGAGCTGAAGATCATCCTCCGCCTGGACCCCAATAACGCCGCAGCCGCGAACGCGCTGCGGCAGCTGCAGTAACATCGAAAAACGCCCCCGGCGCACCTCGTGGCCTTGGCTTGCGGAGGGGGGGCGCCGGAGGCGGACTTCGATCATCGTTACGCAGGGTTGGCCGCCTCGTTGTGGTGCCGTCGCGCGATTGGCGAAGCTGTCCGCGAATAGTGGCGGCGCAGGTCCGAGGCCGCGCGACTCAAGAGAGGCGCGGCCGAGTTTGCGCCGCCCGCGGACCGAGCCATTTCGCGCAGGCAACACAACGTCAGCGGCCTGTTTCTTTCTCCACTTTCTTTG
>CAZYNU010000007.1:28510-37894 GCA_964648045.1 uncultured Candidatus Peribacteria bacterium | reverse complement strand
TGTCCAAGATGAGGTCGAGCAGGTCGGCGCCCGTCTCGGGATCCTTCTTTTGGAAGATCTCGACGGTGATCTCGAGCAGAAATGAGCCGAATGGGTCGGCGGCGTTCCATTCTGCGAACGTCTCGGCCAACTGCGGGTTTGTCAGTCCTCCTTCCTGCTTGAGAATGTGGTAGCACTCGGCGATCAGCTGCATGATGCCGTACTCGATGCCGTTGTGAACCATCTTCACAAAGTGGCCGGCCCCGCCCTCGCCCATGAAGGCGGCGCAAGTGCCCGCATCGCCGTCGCTGGCGGCCATCTTGAGCAGCAGCGGAGCGAGCGCTTCATAGGCTTCTTTGTCGGCGCCCGGCATCATGCTCGGTCCGTTCAGCGCCCCTTCTTCGCCGCCGCTCACACCCATGCCCACAAAGTGCAGACCCTGCTCTTTGAGGCGCTTGAACCGACGTTCGGTGTCGCGGTAGTGGCTGTTGCCGGCATCGATGACGATGTCGCCCTTGTCGAGCAGCGGCAGCAACTCGCCGAGCACGTCGTCCACCGGCTGGCCGGCCTTTACCATCAGCAGGATGGGGCGCGGGCGTTCGAGCGCGGCGACAAATTCCTGGAGCGTCTTCGTGCCGACGAACTTCCCTTCGCCACTGTGGGCGGCCAGGAATTCGTCTGTCTTGGCGCCGGTGCGGTTGAAGATGGCGACGGTCGCGCCGTTGCGGGCGGCGTTGCGCGCGAGATTGCTGCCCATCACGGCCAGTCCGATGACTCCGAGTTGAAGGTTCGTCATGGGTCCAAGTGTAGCACCGGTGGCGAAGACTCACGCCAGGATCGGCCGCGTCACTTCTTTGTCGCTGCTTCCCAGTCGGCCTGGAACTTCTTGAGGCCGGTGTCGGTCAGCGGGTGCGACGGCATCTTCTTGAAAACGTCGTACGGGATGGTGCAGATGTGCGCGCCGAGCCTCGCGGCGTCGGTGACGGAGCGCGGCAGGCGAATGGAGGCGACGAGTACCTCGGTTTGGAAGTTGGAGTGTTGCCAGACTTCCATGATCTCGGCGATGAGCTGCATGCCGTCTTCGCCGGCGTCGTCGAGACGGCCGATGAACGGGCTGATGATCGTGGCGCCGGCCTTTGCGGCCAGGATGGCCTGGTTCACCGAGAAGATGAGTGTGGTGTTGGTGCGGATGCCCGCGGCCGACAGCGCCTTGAGCGCCTTCAGGCCCTCGGTGGTCATCGGTACTTTCACGTAGACGTTCTTATGCCAGGCTGCGTACTCCTTGCCTTGGGCGATCATGCCCTCGGCGTCGGTGGCGGTGACCTGTGCGCTGACGCATGGGGCGTACTGGCACATCTTGAGGATCGTCTCTTGAAAGTCCTTGCCCTCTTTGGCCACGAGCGACGGATTTGTGGTGACGCCGTCGAGCACACCCCAGGCGGCGATCTCGGCGACTTGATCCACATTGGCGGTATCGAGGAAGAGCTTCATACGTTGAGGGGGAAGGAAGGTGCGATGCGTCTATGAAAAGTATAGACCCACGTCCCGTTCCGATCGGTAAGCGCGCTGGACCCTCTTCGTCTACGATGTCGTTATGACTTTGACGCGTTTCGCATACATGATCGGTCTGTCCATGCTCTTGGCTTCGTGCAGCTCCGCGCCCGATGTGGTCTTTTCGCCGCCTCAACCTGCTGCCACCGGGTCGGTACGAAGTCAGCCGGTAGCTGCGTCTTCCGTTCATTCGTCGTTGGCCTCCATTCCGGCTGTGTTGTCTTCTTCGTCCGTTCCTACCTCGATACCGGGCAGCGTTTTGATTGAGGTGCCGTTTGCCAGCCAGGCGCCCTTCGGTCGGTGGGATGACATGCATCAAGAGACCTGTGAAGAGGCGGCGCTTCTCTTGGGTCAGGCGTACGTCAACGGTGAGACGTCCGTCTCAGAATCGACGATGGCAGAGCGTCTACAGGCCATGGTGGCTTGGCAGGAACAGCGTGGTTACGAGATCGACGTCAATGTTGCCGAGGCCGCGGCCATTGCGCGTGAATATCTTGGGCTTGATGTGCGAGTGCTTCAGAATGTCACCGAGGCCGATCTGGTGCGAGAATTAGCCGCCGGTCACCCGATTGTGGCGCCGTTTGCGGGTCGTGAGCTTGGCAATCCGTACTTCAGCGGCGAGGGGCCGTGGTACCACATGCTCATTATCATCGGTTACGACGACGACAGCTTCATTACCAACGATGTGGGCACCAAGCGCGGCGCGCGCTACGCCTACAACCGCGACGTGCTCATGGCCGCGCTGCACGATTGGACTGGCGTGAAAGAAGAGACGAACACCGGCCCGAAGAATGTATTGGTCATTGATGGATCTCTCTAATCAGACGTCGTCTTCGCAGCGTCGCCCCGAGTCCGGGTGTAGAATGCCTGCGTCCCCTCTCTACCTATGATCCGCTCCCTCGCCACATTCGCCGGCTCCTCTGATGCGTCGGTTCCTCATTCTCTCCGCCGTATCGCTGCTGCCGCAAGCGTCGCGGAGCCAGTGTGGATCGGTCCGGCCGAGGCGGCGTCACTCTCTCCTGCGGAAGCGAAGGCGTACGGTCTTGCTCATCACATTCTCTGTCACTTGGTTATTCAAGGTCCAACGAAGCACAACTCTGGCCACCCGGGCGGTCCGCTTTCGGCCTTCACGTTCGCTTACATGCTCTCGGCGCGCCGCGATCCGCACAGAGACCAGCCCCTGCGCATTAGCGCCGGTCACCTCTCCCTGCTGTCGTACGGCTTGCAGTGGCTCTTCGGCCGCGGTGGTACAGATGAACGCTTGGCGAGTCCGCAGGCCATCATCGATACATTCCGCACGCCCGCTGGCTTGCCGGGCCATATCGAGGCGGGCATCGGCGATATCCCCTTCGGCACCGGCCCACTCGGCAAGGGTCTTTCACACGGCGTCGGAACGGCCTTCGGTTTGAAGCATCAGAAATTGCCAGGTTTGGTAGATGTGCTCATTGCCGACGGCGACGCCCAAGAGGGGCAGGTGATGGAGGCGATGCGCCTGGCCGCGCACCTCAAGCTCGACAACCTGGTGGCACACCTCGATCTCAACGACATCCAACTCTCCGACATGCCCTCGCGCACCGTCGCCTGCGACCTGGCCGGCCAAGCGGTTGCCGCCGGTTGGCAGGTGATCGAAGTGCAGAACGGCAACGACCCCGCCCAGGTGAAAGCCGCGCAAGAACGTGCCGATGCCTTTGTAGGAAAGGGGCGTCCGATTTTTATTGCCTACTACACCACCATGGGCCACGGCGTGGCGCACATGGAGGAGGGCAGTAATACCGGTAAAGAGAACTTCCACGGCTCGCCGCTCAAGAAGGACGTGGCCGAAAAACTTCTCCAAGAACTGCCAGCCCTCGACCAGCTCACCAAGGAGTACGAGCCGTTCCGTGCCGCCGAGGAGAAGCGCTACGCCGCGAAGCCTCGTGTTCAGACCGATCTTCTCCTCTCTTTTGATGCCGCGAAGTTGAAGGGCTACGCGCGTGCCGTTACGGTCGAGAAGGGTGCCGCCCGCAAAGATTTTGGCGAGACGCACCTGAAGGCACTCATGAAGGCCGATTCACGCATCGTTGTGCTCCATGCCGATTTGGCTGCCTCCGGCGGATTCGACAAAGTGGCTAAAGAATTTCCCGATCGCGTCGTGAATGTGGGTGTGGCCGAGGCGAATATGGTCATGATGGCCGCTGGGATGCGTCAGGTTGGCCTCCTTCCGGTTACTTACACGTTCGCGGCTTTCGGCACCAATGAGGCGCGCGCCAATGCCAGACTCATCGACGTGAATTGCGGTCACACGCGTTGCGGAGTGTTGCACGATTGCACGCATGCCGGCCTGAGCGTGGGCGAAGATGGCGAGACGCACCAAGAACGCCACTATCTCGACATTCCCTTTGATCACACGCAGGTCTGGATGCCGGCCGATAGCAACCAGGCGGCGGCCATGGCAGAAAAAGCGCTGGCGATCGTGGCTGAGGGGCACCAGAGCGTGTACGTCTTTTCCGGTCGCTCTGGTCACCCGCAGCTTCTCAGCCCAGATGGTCAGCCGATCTACGGCACCGACTATGTCTTTGACGGCGCGGCCGACATCGTGCGCGGTCGCGGCGGACAGGAAGACGAGGCGACGATCATCGCTACCGGCGAGACGGTGCATACGGCCGTGGCCGTGGCCGACCTTCTGGCCGCGCGCGACGACGCGGCCGTGCATGTTCGCGTGCTCAACGTGGGTTGTATCCGTCCGCTTGATGCCTCGGCCATCGCCGCCGCCGCACTCGAGACGCGCCATCTGATCGTCATCGAAGATCACAGCAGCGAGAGCGGATTGGCCGGCCAGGTGGCCGATGTGATCGCCGACCTGCAGCTGCCGTGCACGCTTCGTCGCCTGGGTGCCAATCGCTACTTCCCCTCCGGCCCCGCTGACGACCTGAAGTTCTTGGCCGGCATCGATCAAGACAGCCTGGAAAGCGCCGTCGAAGATGAAATCCGCGCCGAGGCTTGGGGAGGTGAAGATGCTCTTGTCTCCTGTCTGTACGCCCTGCCCGAGCGCGCCAAATTCAGCCGCTTCCGCCCGCAGTTGGAAGCCTTCGTCGAGCGCCTCAAGAACGAGGAGGGGTACATGGACCGCCTGCGCGCCGTCTGGGCCGAGCGCACTATGGATGCCGAGAAGCTGCCGAAGACGGCCCTGCTTCAGAAGCGCCTGGAGGACATCGCCTTCTAACGTCGTCACTGACCGCGCTATACTCGCCGCGGAGGGATGGCAGAGTGGTCGATCGCGCCTGACTTGAAATCAGGTGAACCGCAAGGTTCCGTGGGTTCGAATCCCACTCCCTCCGCCAAGTGCTCGTCACGCGCTCTTAAAGTGCGACCGTGCCCAAGTTATCGTCGCCGGCACCGCCGAGAACGCGATGATGGTCAGGATGACGAGCGAAAAATTTTCTTCCACCGCCGGGATTTGGCCGAAGAAATAGCCGCCGAGCACAAAGAGCCCCACCCAGATGGCGCCGCCGACGACATTGTAGAGTAGGAATAAGCCGTAGGGCATGTGGCTGACACCAGCTATGAACGGCGCGCCAGTGCGCACGAACGGCAGGAAGCGTGCGAGCACGATGGACTTGCCGCCATGCCGCTTGAAGAAGGCGCGGGTCTGTTCGAGGTGACCATGGTTGAGAAAGCGTGAGTCCTTACGGAAGGCTTTTACGCCGATGTGCTTGCCCAAGGCGTAGTTGAGCGAGTCGCCCGCGACGGCCGCCAGCCAGAGCAGCGGCAGTAGCAGCCAGACGCTGAGAAGGCCCCGGGCCGAGAGCGCGCCGGCGGCGAAGAGCAGCGAGTCGCCGGGCAGGAACGGCGCGACCACCAGGCCCGTCTCGCCCACGATGATAAAGAAAATGACGGCGTAGGTCGTTGGCAGGCCGATGTCGGCAATGAACGCGGCCAAATGGACATCGAGCTGCAAGACAACGTCAATGAGCCTGGCGATGAGCGTCATGAGTCCACTCTAAGGAGAGTGTCGGCATTTTGCGAATCGCTTGTTTGACACGTTATGTAGCAGCGGTAGCATAAGTGCATTCTTTCCGCCCTCCCGCGTATGCGTCACTCGCTCCTCTTGTCTCTCGTTGTCGTCTCTCTGGCCGCTTGCAGTCCGCTCACGGGCCCATCTGCCGGTGAGTCGTCTTCCAGTCGCTCGGTCGCGACGACCGTCGCCACGTACACCGGCGTCGTTCAGCCGGCTGGCATTAGTATTTACATGGAGGGAACGCATCGTCTCGAGTTGGATGACGGCCGCTTCGTCTTGCTTCAAAGCAGCACGGCCAACCTCAATCGCTACATCGGCCAACGCGTGGAGCTGACGGGCACCGCCCGCGAGACCACCGAGGCCGGCGGCACCATTGTCGACGTGTCGCAAATTGCGCCAGCGGGATCGATTCCTTCGTCATCTAGCAGCGTCAGTTCCTCGTCCGGTTCGGGTGAGATACTCTCGTCGAGTTCGACATCGTCGTCTTCCTCCTCACTTTCTAGCTCGTCATCTGTTGTGAGTTCGTCGTCTGTCTCGTCCTCTGCTTCCAAGACCAGCAGCAGCGTGAGCAGTGCGCAGCCAGCATCGAGCAGCGTTTCTTCCAGTTCCGTCAGTTCCTCTGCTTCCAAGACCAGCAGCTCGGCCGAGGCCTCGTCGTCCGTTTCCGACGCAAATGCCCTCATGCAAGACCGTACCGATCGCATGGCTAAGCAGAATATGGCGGCTTCCGCCTGGACACAGGAGTACTGCTCGCAGGGCTACGGCTTCTGCATTCCTGTTCACAAGAACTGGTGGTTCAGTTCCTTCCTGGGCGGCGGCGCTTTGATCACGGTTGAAGTAGGACCGGATGAAATCCTGGCCTCCGGTGATGGTCCGTTGAAGGTGTCGTTGCAGACGGGCACCCTCGCCTCAGTGCAGGCGACCGATGGCAGCGTGAGCGTGCAGGGCGACATGGTCTACGGCTACCGTGAGTGGACCGACGGACGTCACTTTGTAATCTCGGCGCCTGCCTCGCTTGAGGCCGCTGTGCGCTACGTGACGCAGTCCATCGCCGCCCGCTAAGCGAATGGACATCATCCCGCCAGCCGCCACTTCTACGCCGGCGCCGTCGACGGCGCCGGCCGTCGTTCCCGAGGATGGTACCTATCATCCCCTGTCGTCGACGATTGCGATCTACCTGGGCTGGCTACTTTTTTGGTGCGGTGCGCTCTACCTGCTCGGCGGGTATCAGGCCATGAAAGTGCTGCCGTTCGAGGTGCCGCTGCTTACCGAGCTCATCACCTCGCCGTTCATCTTGGCGGTGTCGTTCGGCTCGTTTCTCTTTTTGATGTTTGCAAACATGTACCGTGCATTGAAGGGTGGTCCGCTGCTTGGTGTCGCTTTCGGCGTCATTGGCTTGGCGCTCGCTTGGCTCTACACCATCAACGTGCGCTAAAACCCGCAAAACGCCATCCTCCCGGCGGAGGACGGCGTTGGCGTGTTGGGTCAATACTTAGAGTCCGAGCTGCTTGCGAATGGCGTCGGCTTCGGACTGGTCTTGTTGTTGCACGGCCTGCTGCTGCGAAACACCTTGCAGGTCGCGCCAATCTTCAACGTGACGGACTTCGAGTTTTTGCAGCTGTAGCAGGTGCTTGGGTGACAGTTCGCCGAACTTCTTGCGCTCCTCATCCAGGATCTTCTGCAGTTCATCCACCTGAAACTGACTCAGGCGCGGCACGGCCTGCAAAATGCGCCATTTCTCGTCGCGCGTGAGCGAGATGGAGCCGCGCAGCAGCATGAGAAACAGCTGCTCGTCGAAGGTTGTCTCAGGGTGTGCGGGGATCGTGATGTTGTCGTTGGTGAGGCTCGCGGCGTAGCTGCCGAAGCGATAGTCACCCACGGCGGCGAGCACGCGAAGATCCTCGTCGTCGTAGCCCATCTCTTTTGTGGCTACGGTTCCGGGTGGTGGAGGCGGCGGGCCGGAGTCGGCGGGAATGCCGTCGTCACCTGTGCCGTCATCGCCCTGACCGGAGCTGGGTGGTGGCGGAGGCGGCGACGCAAACACCATCGACGGGTCGAGGCCGCCACTAGGGACGGCGTCGCCCGGACGCGGAGGCGGAACGGGAGAGCCGGCGGTGGGATCCTGGGTCGGGTCCGTGGTCATGATGATAGGAGGAAACGGCTACAGTGTACTCTGCAACACCCGTCAATGGTAGGCGGCCTCACGGTCATTTCCCGTCAATCCCAGTGAGCGTTCGGCGGCTCGGCGGGCCTTCATGATGAGCGCTGGATTGAGCAATGTGCTCACACGCATGTCCGGTAGGCCACTCTGGCGCAAGCCGAACAGTTCGCCGGGGCCACGGAGCTTCAAGTCTACCTCGGCGAGCTGAAAGCCCGACGCATACTGTTCCATTGCCTTAAGCCGCTCGGAACGTGCCCCTTGGGCGGTACTCGGACAGAGGAAGCAGTAGCTCTGGTGCTCGCCGCGGCCCACCCGGCCGCGGAACTGATGCAACTGTGAGAGGCCGAAGCGTTCGGCGCCTTCTATCACGATTACGGCGGCGTTTGGGACGTCGATGCCCACTTCAATAACGGACGTTGAGACGAGGATGTCGGCTTCTTTGGCCTTGAATGACTGCATGATTCGTTCCTTTTCGGCTGCGGCTAGCTTGCCGTGCAGCATGGCGATGCGCCGGTGCGGGAACTCGCCGCGCAGACGATCAGCCTCGGCTTCCACGCTCTTCACCTCGGCCATCTCTTCGTTCTCGGAGTCGGCGATGAGCGGGCAGACGACGAATGCCTGTCGGCCTTCCGTGATCTGTCGGTCGATGAACCGTTCAAGTGACGTGCGTTCGGCGGGGGCGATGATGCGCGTGTCGATGGGCTTGCGGTCACTTGGTTTCTGCAAGAGTACCGACAGATCGTGGTGTCCGAAGGCCGTGAGCGCGAGTGTTCGTGGAATGGGCGTAGCCGTCATGCTGAGAACATGCGGACTCCCCTTTTCCGCCAATTTGCGACGTTGATTCACGCCGAAGCGGTGCTGCTCGTCCACGACCACCAGTACCAGGTTCTTGAAGGAAACGCTGTCTTCGATGAGCGCGTGGGTGCCGATCACCAGGTCAACGGTGCCGGCGGCCACCGAGCGGCGGACGGCGTCGGCGTCGCCGGTGGCGAGGGAGCCGGTAAGGAAGGCGACGGATGGCAGGCGAAACGGTGGGGCGCCGGGCTTTTCTTGCAGGTAGCGATGGAAATTGATCAACATACGCCCCATGCTTTCGGCGTGCTGCCGGGCTAATACCTCGGTTGGCACCATGAGCGCGCATTGGCCGCCGTGGCGAATGGCATTGGCGATGACGGCCACGGCCACGAGCGTCTTGCCCGAGCCGACGTCGCCTTCGAGTAGACGGCTCATGGGCGCCGGGTTCTCCATGTCGCGCAGGATCTCGTAGATGGCTTTGCGCTGGTCGTCGGTGGGTGTGAATTTGAGCGAGCCGAAGAAGAGTCGGATGAGTTCCACGTCCATCGGCAGCTTGAGTCGGTCCTGGCGCTCACCCTGCCATTCCAGTTTTTGTGCCACTGCTTCGCGCTGCACGGCGAAGGCTTCCTCGAACATGAGGCGCTCCTCGGCGCGCGCCACTTGTTCGGGCGTTTCGGGGAAATGCTCCCATTCCACCAGCTGCGCACGCGTGGGCAGACCTTCCTCTTCTACCATTGTTGGATCAAGCGTCTCGGGTAAGAGTGGAATGGCGGCGCGTACCAGCACCATCTTTTCGCGCAGCCACTTGGTGGTGATGATGTCGTGCTGCGGGTAGACCGGCACCAGGCGGCCGGCGTGCACCAGTTCGCCGCCGCTCTTGTCGACGGTTGGGTTTTGCATC
>CAZYNU010000007.1:0-28500 GCA_964648045.1 uncultured Candidatus Peribacteria bacterium | reverse complement strand
GCGAGCTCCTCCAGGAGGCGGCGCAGGGCCGGCTCGGCCAGCTTGCCGGTCACGTAGATTTCTTCCCCCTGTTTGAGCGTGCGTTGCAGATGGTGCTGGTTGAACCACTCGAGCGTGATGGTTGTGCCTTCGGTGTCGGTGAAGGGCGCCTTGAGAATGTGCAAGCGCGAACGCGTGCGGATGGGTTGTGGCCGCCCGAGCACGCCGCGGAGCACCACTTTCTCGCCCAGGGGCGAACCGGCCGCGGTCTGCACCTGCGTCAGGTCCTCGTGCGTGCGCGGGAAGTGGAGCAGCAGGTCGCCGGCCGTGCGGATGCCCATGCCCTCCAGCGCCTCCAGGTGCGACTGGGTGGTGCGGAGGACGGCGGAGAGCGGGGTCGACGGCTGCACATGGGCAGTATACCGCCGAATGTGGTAGAATGGACCCCATGAGCAAGCTCGCGCATGCCATCCGCCAGCATTCGGACCTCTCCATCGAGGCCCAGGTCCTCGCCGGCAAGCCGCTGGGCGATAGCATGCCGTCCGCATATGTCGATTGGCTGAAGCAGCTGGTGGCCGCGATCGACGCTGGGGATTTCAACCCGAACACGCCCCAGTCACTTTTGCTGCCAGCCTATCGCTCTGCTCCTGAAGTAGATCAAGGCAAGATTGACGTGGTGCTGCCGACCTTGGCCGATGCCCTGCGTCACGTCGTTGATTTCTACCGTAACCCCGCCACGCCCAACGCCTGCCCGCAGCTGAAGACGATGATCGACCACTTGGGCGACATGCTTCGTCGCCTTGGTCATCTTGCTGCTCTCGTCGCCATTCCCACTCCACCCTCCCATGCCCAACACGCCTGAAATCCCCGTTGCTGCCGATGTTTCTCGCGAAAAGTTGGCACTTGCGGCCGAAACGCATCGAGAGCTGGCGGCGCTTTCTGAGGGTGTGTCGCTCCCGGCGGACGTGGAAGCCCCCCAGATGATGGCGCCCAATCTGCAGGAGACGACCAAAATTTTGGTTGCTCAAGGGCGCAGCCCCCAGGAGATTGCGGCACTGACGCTCAGTCGCGGCTATCCGCAAGCTTCCTGACTGCACCACGCAGAGATTAGCGATATTGACAAATATCTGTACTATTTTACTATAGTCATGTTCGTTGCACATCACTGCTTGGTAGGGAGGAATCCGATTTTGCCGCAACCCTGCGCGAAGGCGGATGATTCCCTATCAAACCCCGAAGGAGACCCTGACGATGACGACCCCCAAAGCTCCCGTGACCCCCGTCCTGAATCGCATCGAGCAGATCACGAGGGCCAAGAACCTCTGGACCAACGTGCTGCTCGCCAAGTCGCCCGCGACCTGGTGGTGCTACAGCGGCAGCGAGATCACCGAGTTGCGCGCCTTCCTCGCCGCCAACAACCTGACCGCCGAGGACATCGACACGACCGAGACGGAGATCGCCCGCACCTGGACCTGTCGCCACATGAAGGCGGCGGAAGAGGCCTGGCGCTTGGCGTTCAAGAACGACTCGGCGGTGTCGGTCGCCGGCCGTATCGAGCAGATGGAGATCAATTTGGCCGCTGCCGGCCGCACTCGCCTCGACCTCGGCCTGCTGGAGAGCAGCCAGGACTGGCTCACCCAGCACCCGGATCTCGAGGCGGCGATGATGAACGCGGGCCGCCTGAAGTGGGTGCCCCGGATGTGGGACCACGTCAACGGCCGGTTCCAGATCTACGAGTTCAGCACCGACGGCACGCTCGTCGTGCGCAAGGTCTCCTGACCAATCGCCGCATCCCCCACCGGGGCTGCGGCTTTTTTATGCCGCCAGCCGGATGACGCGCTCGTCGCGGCGCCACCAGGTGCGCTGGCGCTTGGCGTACTGGCGCGTGACGGTGTTGATCTGGGCGATGACGGACGGATCGGTCTTTACTTCGGCGACGTTCTTCCCCTTCTGGAGCCGGAAGAGGATCTCGCGGTACCCGTGGCTGACGAAGCCCGGGTCTTTCGCGCCATAACCCTGGCGGCGCAGGTTCTCCACTTCTTCGGCCCAACCCGAGTCCAGCAGTACGCGCGTGCGAGCGACGATGCGAGCCTCCAGCACGTCCGTCGGTACGTCCATGAAGAAGAGCGCGAGCGTGTACGGGCTTGGCGCTTTGGCGCGCGCGATGGAGGCGGGCTTGCCGGTGAGTCGGCAGATCTCGACGGCGCGGATGAGGTAGACGGCGTTGCGGCGCTCCACGGTCGCGCCCGATTCGGGGTCGAGGTGCATGAGCTCCTTCTGCAGCGTGACGCCCTCGTCGAGATCGTAGATTTTCTGAAGCTTCGCGCGGAGCACGGGGTCGGACGGCAGCGGCTTGAGCCCGTCGATGACGCTGGAGAGGTAGAGCATCGAACCCCCCACGAGCATCGGCACCACGCCGCGCGCGTGACAGTCGGCGATCGCCTTTTCTGCTTCGGCTTGATACCAAGCGATGGTGGCGGGTTCCTTGGGGTCGAGCACCGAGAGCAGGTGGTGCGGCACGCCTTGCATCTCTTCGGTCGTAATTTTCGCCGTGCCGATGTCCATGAGCTTGTAGCACTGGCGTGAGTCGGCATTGATGATCTCGGCCGCGATCCCCTCTCCTTTTAAGGCGAGTGCCAGCTCGATCGACAGACTGGTCTTGCCGCTGCCTGTGGGCCCCGTCACGACCACGAGCGGGCGGGACGCGGTGGTGATCTCGCGTGTTTTGGTGAGGGCGATGGAAAGTGGAGTCGACATAGTCGCGAGTCTAGAGGCTTTTTTGATTTGTCAGAACATATTTCTTTCCCCATCGCACTGCCCGGAACCGCGAAAGAATAGTAGAATAGAAGAAAGACTTCATTCCCCAATCGCATGATTCATTCCTTCTATTCCGGTTATAACGTGGCTTCGAGCAAGCTGCCCCAGAACTTCCTTATTCCGACTGTCATCGAGAAGACGCAGTTCGGCGAACGCGTCTACGACATTTACTCGCGATTGCTCGAGGAGCGCATTGTTTTCCTTGGTACGGGCATCAACGACGATGTCGCCAACTCGATCATCGCCCAACTTCTTTTCCTCGAGAAGCAGGATCCAAAGAAAGACATCACTTTCTACGTCAACTCGCCCGGCGGACAGGTTAGCTCCACGCTCGCCATGTACGACACGATGCAGCACGTGAAGCCCGATGTCTCGACGGTTTGTCTCGGCATGGCCGCTTCGGGCGGCGCCGTCATTCTTATGGGTGGTGCCAAGGGCAAGCGTTATGCCCTCCAGCACAGTGAAATCATGATTCACCAGCCGCTTGGCGGCACGGAAGGTCAGGCGACCGACATCGCCATTCATGCCAATCACATTCTGAAAATGAAGGATCTACTCAACAAGCTTATTGCCAAGCACACCGGTAAGAAGCCCGAGCAGGTGGCTGCCGATACCGAGCGCGATAACTTCATGAGTTCCGATCAGGCGCTTGCTTACGGCCTCATCGATAAGATTATCAAGTCCGAGAATACCGGCATCACCACGAAGGCAGCCTAAGGCTCCCCTCTCCTTAGACAAAGAAAGAGCCCCGCATCCGCGGGGCTCTTTTGAACATCGGTGGTGGTAGTGCTCTCAGCGCTTGCGGGCGGGGGCCTTGGCCTTGGATGCGGGGGCGGCCTTCTTGGCGGGCACGGTCGCCGTGGGCAAGGGCGCGCTCAGACGGGCGGGGGCGGCGTGCGTTGAAACGACCAAAATAAGTAGGAAGAGGCCAAGCCAGATGAAGGCGTTGTTTGCCGCGGCCATCATGTCGGTCATGTCGACGCCGGTGAGCACGGACTTCAAGAGCATGCCAGGGGCGATAGAACCAAGACCTAGGCCGATGAGCCAGGTGGCCAGGTCGGTGCCCAGATTGAGGGCGAAGAGTCCGCCGCCGATGATGTACACGGCGGGCAGTAAGACCGACCAGAGGGTGCCGACGATCTCTAGCGGGCCAAGGCCGTCACGTACGACTTCGGAGAAGGAGGCGAACTGCAGATAGTGCACAAGGCCTACGCAGACGAGTGCCAGGCCGAAGCTTACGCGGGCGATGGCGGCCGCGGTCGTGCGTACGGAGGCGGAGGAGATGTCCATAAAGTGGCGGGGAGGGAGTGGTCTCATTCTGCGCATCGGCAAGCGGATCTTCAAGCGATCTCCCCACCGCGTGACCAATGCGGCAACACGAAAGCGCCATTCCGGGGGCGGTCATCATCGCGTATCCTCGTACCGTGTTCACGCTCCAATCCACCACTCCGCTCGGTCGGCGCGGCATCATTCAGACGCCGCACGGCGCATTGCAAACTCCGCTCTTCTTTCCCGTTGGTACGAGTGGCGCCATGCGCGGGCTCACCCACGAGCAGCTTCTGTCTCTTGGTGCGGAGTGCCTACTGGCGAACACATACCACCTGCATGTGCAGCCAGGAGAAGAGACGGTGGCCGCCGCTGGCGGGCTGCATGCGTTCATCGGTTGGGACAAGCCGATGCTCACCGACTCCGGCGGATTTCAGGTCTTCTCGCTCAAGTCGATCCGAAAGATTACAGAGGAAGGAGTGGCATTTCGCTCCCATCGCAGCGGGGCGCCGGTATTCTTGGGGCCGGTGGAGGCCACGACCATCCAGCACAAGCTTGGTGCCGACATCATTATGGTGTTCGACGAGTGTCCGCCTTCCACCGCGCCACGCAAGGCTCAACTAGACGCCGTGGACCGAACGCTACGTTGGGCGAAGATCTGCCGCGATACGCACGTGAAGTTGTGCGACGAGCGCGGCCTGTCGACAGAGAAGCGCCCGCTGCAGTTTGGCATTGTGCAGGGGGGATTGGAGCGCGATCTGCGCGAGAAATGCGCCGAAGAACTGCGCGCCATCGGCTTCGACGGCTACGCAGTGGGCGGTTTGGCTGTGGGCGAAACCGAGGCGGAGATGTACGACGTACTCGATGTCGTCTGTCCCAGGCTGCCCGAGGATCAACCGCGCTATCTGATGGGCGTCGGCCGCGTGAGTCAGCATCGCCAGGCGATCGCACGTGGTATCGACTTTTTCGACTGCGTGCTGCCCATGCGCGAGGCGCGCCACGGCAACATTCATCTTGGCGACGGTTCGGTGCTCCGCATTCGTCGCTCCGAGTATCAGCGTGATTTCTCACCCATCGATCCCCACTCCCCCGCCGAGACGAGCCGCCGTTATTCCCGCGCGTACCTCGCTCATCTCTTTCGCGCCGGCGAGCGGTTGGCCGAGACCTTGGCGTGTCTACAGAATATGGCCGTCACCCTGGAGGCAATGCGCGCTATTCGCCAGGAAATCGCTTCCGCCTGACGCACGTGCATGTGCACAGCAGCTGGCGCAATGTGTGAGCGCTCTCTTGATTATGTTTTGCCGCTCTTGGTTCAAGGCCGGTTGTCTGCCGGTGTCCGCAGCGCCTATCTGCTTTTCTGACCCACGTTTTCTCACGGGATATTTTCGTATAATTGCCTCTTTTCTACCATTGGCACTGTTTTTTGCTTGAGAATTTCCCAGCAAAAGTTCTCTCTTAGAGGATTGTCTTTTCTTGGCAGTTCTGGTACTGAACTGCCTGATGCAGGCCGGAGCGCCTGAGTTTTACCCATTTTCGTCACCATCTTGCGTATGTCCGCATCTGTCATGATGTCCGCTTCCGCCCCTGTGCCCGGGGTGCCGGAAGTACTTACTCACGAAGAGTCCCAGGCGGCTCGCATCGAGGCGGCTCGTGCCAAGGTTGCCGCCCGCGAGGCCGCTCTGCAGCAGAAGCATGCAGAGACGCTGCGTCAGACGGAAGCCGATCTTCGGCGAGACGTTGAGCAGGCTGTGCAAGCCTTTGCCGCCGCCGAGGCCCCTACCATTCTGGCCAACGGACATGCTGCCGCCGACGATGAACTGTCGCGCTTGCGCGCTCGGGCAAAGAAGCACATGCCTGCGTTGGCGGAGTCGTTGGCTGCGCAATTGGCCTCAGGCGACTATACGCGTTCCTAATTTCTCTTCACCCTCTTTCATGTCTGTCATTCGTATGCAAAAAGTCGCCGTGGTGGCGCATGTGAGCAAGAGAGAAGAAGTGATCGATGTCCTTCATCGGGGTGGCTTGATGCAAGTCTCCGAAATGCCCGATGCGAGCGAAATCAGACTTGAGTCGCTCCCCTTCCACCTGGCAGAGATCGAGCATGTACTCTCTCTCTTGACACCCCTAGCCAGTAAAAAGGTGCGCGCTGAAATGGCTCGAACGGTCGATGATCAGTCGATTCTCGCGGCCGGCACCGATGCGCGCGTGCAGGCGACCATCAATGATGTGCATCGATTAGAGCACGAGCGTGCCTCTCTTAAGCAGCAACTGTCCGAGCTTGAGCACGGACGTCTGCCGTCCGCAGGGCAGGTGAACGATCTCGACGAGGGTGTGTATTTCACTGGCGCCATCCATGAGGATCTCACAAAAATCCGCGCTGGCGAACGGGCGGGCGAGGAACTCGCAGTCCAGGTAGAGAGCCGTACGAAAGAGGTGCACGAGCGACTGGCGACGATTCATGCCACGCTCGTTGAATTATCGTTGCATCTTCCACTTCTCTCCCGTGCTCGCCAGGCGCTCATTTGGCTCAATCAGGCTGAGGCGGCGCGCCAGGCGATGAAACACACCAAGAGTACCGTCACGCTGTTTGGCTGGATTGCGAAGCATTTGTTCCCTGCCCTGGAGCGAACGTTGCATCATGTGTCGCCCGCGACCGCTTTGATCGCGGTGGATCCCCTACCGGGCGAAGAAGCTCCTGTAGCGCTCAAAAATCCGTCGTGGCTGAAGCCTTTCGAGAGCGTGACGATGTTGTACGGCTTGCCGAAGCCTTCCGAAGTTGACCCCACTCCCCTACTGGCGCCGTTCTTCATCCTCTTCTTTGGACTCTGTCTCACTGATGCCGCGTATGGCTTGGTACTGGCCGCAGCCATGGGTGTTTATCTGTGGCGAAAGCGTCTGACGGTGGAGCAGGCTCCGCTCTGGTGGCTGCTTTGTATTGGTGGCTTGGCGACGTTCTTCATTTCCATTCCCTTCGGTGGATGGTTCGGTTTGAGTCCAGACCAGGCTCCGGCTTTCATGGTGGAGAGCCGTGAGGGCGGCACCCTCTGGTTTAAGGGGCAAATTTGGAATCTGGGCGTTACTCAGGGTATCCAATTCTTCCAGTACCTCGCCCTTGCCCTGGGTATCACGCACCTGTCGTTTGGCTTCTTTATGGCCGGTTATACCAAGTGGCGCGTCGGCAACTACGAAGAGGCTTGGTGGGTCGATTGGACGACGCTCGTGCTCATTGCGACGGTGTTTGCCTATTTCTTCGTCTCTCCGGCCAGCCAAGAGTGGGCCTTGTACGCCCTTTACGGTGCCATTGCCCTCGTCATTTGGGGCAAGGGACACGGCTCTGCCTGGTACTTGCGACCGATTATGGGTTTGCTTGGCCTTCTGAATCTCGCCATGAGCATGCTCAGTAACACCTTAAGCTACCTGCGTCTTCTTGCTCTCGGTTTGGTGACCGGCGCTTTGGCTATGGCGGTGAACTTGGTGGCTCAGCAGATCGGCGCGCTTTTCCCGGCGCCTATTGGTACCATCGTGATGGTATGCATCTACCTCGGTGGTCACACCGCCAATCTCGCGCTCAACGTGCTCGGTGCGTTCATTCACTCCGGACGTCTGCAGTTCGTGGAGTTTTTTGGCAATTTCTTCGAAGGTGGCGGACGCCCCTTCGTTCCCTTCAAGCGCTCAACTTCCCCTCTTTCCTAACTCCATCAATTTTCTCCCCCTTCCTATGAAGAAGTCCTCCTACCTCGTCGGCGCGGCGCTGCTCTTCTTGCCCGCTCTGGCTTTCGCTCAAGGTGTCGGCGACGGTGCCGTGTCCAACCACTGGGGTCTCGGCCTTGCCTTCTTGGGAGTGGCCGTCGCTACCGCCTTTCCCTGCTGGGGGTCGGCGATTGGCGTGAGCACGGTGGGTCAGGCCGGTTCCGGTCTGTTGACGGAGAAACCCGATCTTGCCGGCCGCGTCATTACGTTGGCCGTTCTGCCCGGCTCGCAGGGGCTGTACGGTATGGTGATCTCGCTCTTGTTCCTCTTCAGCTTTGGCACGGCCATCTTTAGCGGTGCCGTCTCGATCACGGTCTCGCAGGGCTTGGCGTTGTTCGCCGCTTTCATTCCCGTGACCATCACCTGCTTCACCTCCGCTCCTTATCAGGGCAAGGTCTGCGCCGCCGGCATGCACATGCTCGCCAAGGACAGCGCCCTGGCCGGCCGCGTCATCACGCTGGCCGCTCTGGTTGAAACCTACGCTCTGCTTGGTTTCCTTATTTCGTTCTTCATGCTCAATACCTTGAAGGACGCCATTCTTTCCTAAGCGCCCCCTCTTTCCATGGCTCTCGCAGATATCCTCCAGGCCATTACCGACGAAACCGACGCCCAGTTGGCAGCGATCAAGTCGGAGAACAAGGCCTGTGAGAAGACCATGAACGCCCAGCACGATGCTGCCCTGGCCGCCCGTCGCGCCAGTGCCGAGCGTGACCGTCAGGCTCAGATCGCGCACTTGCGTTCGCAGGCCGAAAATCAAGCGAGCATGTACGCCCGTCACGCCATCTTGGGTTGCAAACAAGATCTGCTCGGCGAGCTCTATGCTTCCGTTATCGACGCGCTTCTTGCGCTTTCTGCCGCAGAAACCGAGCGCATGTTGAAGGCGTTCCTTTCTGAGCTGCCAGCCACAGGAGAGATTCGACCGACGAAGGCGCATGCCCCTCTACTTCGGAAGCTCGCAACCTCACATCACATCGGCGAGGTCATCGAGGCGCGCGGCGGTTTTCGCTACATCGGGTCGCTCGAGGATCGTGATTACACGTTCGAGTTTCTCGTGAGCGAGTTGCTCCGTCCCGCCACCGAGATTACCGCGGCTCGCCAGATGTTCGGTTCTCATTAATGCCCACACTCTCCGCTTTCACCGGCCGAGATTATGCCTACGGCTACGGTCGTGTCGGTGTGCTGCAGGAATATCTTCTTACCGAAGGCGATGTTGAAAGGCTACTTCTAGCGCCGGACTTTGCCGCCTGCACGCGCCTGCTAGCCGAGCTGAAGATCGCCAAAAGCTTGGAGTGGACCGACGATCCCCGGCAGCTCATTCATGAGCTTGAGAGTTGGTTGCAGCACGAAATGACCGCCATGGTGCCCAAGGCCGACGCGCGGATTTTTGATATTCTCTGGCTCAAGTCGGACACGCCATTGCTCGCGTACCTGCTCAAGGCTCACCACGGACTGACGGCCGCTGCGAGCGTGGAGCCGACGGTGACGGCTACGGCCTTTGAGCCCGGTGCCCTGCGCGAGCTCGTGCAGACCGGCCGTTCCCAGTCGCTGCCGAAGGAGTTGGTCGATTTTGTCTCTGCCGTTCGCGGTGACGATTCGCTTACCGCTCCGCAGATCGATACCGCCGTGGCGAGATTCGTGGCCGCGCAGCAGACCCGTTTGGCCGCCGACAGCGGCAGCGAGCTGGTGCAGCGCTACGTTGCGCATCATATTGACCTTGTGAATATTCACATCGCCCACCGCCTCACGTCCCGCGATCGTCCTCAGGACCATCTTTTGGCCGGAGGCAACATTCCGGTGCAGGCCTTCACGGCCGATCCGGAGCGCTTGGTGGAACTGGTGCGCGGCAGCAGTCTTCCCAATAGTTTGATCGATGCGCTGGTTGATGTCGACCAGTCGTCTGCCTTGCTGCAGCGCGCTTTGGCAAAGGCCATCGCCGTCGATATTGCACGCATGCGTGACTGCGTACTGACGATCGAGCCCCTGTTCGCCTTTGCCACCATTGCCCAGTCGCAATTCAAGGTTTTGCGCACGCTGATCGTCGGCAAGGGGGCCGGTCTGTCGTTGCAGGAGATGCGTGCCATGCTTCCGCCGTTCCTGTCGGCTTCCCCTTTCACTTCCTAATCATGACGAGTTACCGCTCGGTCATTGTCGGCACGAAGGATGTGGTGGCGGGTTTCGCGTTGCTCGGCGTGGACGTGGTGGCGGTGCAAAACGGCGCAGAGGCCGTGCAGCAACTCTTCAAACTCAAGAAAGCGATGCGCGTCGAAGACGGCCGCGAGCGCCATGTGTACGCCGTCGTTTTCGTGTCGGAAGACTTGTTGTCTCAGCTCACTCCCGACGACGAGCGTCGTCTGGCCCGCGGCGCTTTGCCCGCAATCATTCCGCTTCCCAGTCACCACGCTTCCACCGGCTATGGCCTGCATCGCCTCAAGCGCATCGTTGAGCGTGCGGTCGGCTCCGATATTTTGAAGTAATTTCTTTTCCTTACCCACTCCGCGGTATGTCCGCCATCATTACGAAAGTCGCCGGCCCCCTTGTGGTCGCCTCTGGCATGAGCAAGGCCAAGATGTACGAAGTCGTTCGAGTATCCAACGAGAAGCTCGTCGGCGAGGTCATCGAGCTTCACGGTGATACGGCCTCCATTCAGGTGTACGAAGAGACGAGCGGCGTCCGCCCCGGCGAGCCGGTTGAATTGACCGGTCAGACGCTTTCTGTCGATTTGGCGCCCGGATTGCTGACTTCCATCTTCGACGGTATTCAGCGTCCGCTCTCGCTCATTGAAGAAAAAGCCCAGAGCCCCTTCATTAGCCGCGGCATCGATGTGCCGGCTCTCGATCGCACCCGCACGTGGGACTTCGAGGCGAAGGCAAGCAAGGGCGATGCCGTTTCGGCGGGCGATGTGCTAGGTACCGTGCAGGAGACGACTCTCATCGAGCATCGCGTGATGGTGCCGTGGGGCGTTGAAGGTGTATTGAAGAGCATTAAAAAGGGTAAGCACACCATTGAAGATGTCATCGCCACCATCGAAACACCCGCTGGCAAAACTGTTGACGTGACCATGTTGCAGCGTTGGCCCATCCGCATTCCCCGTCCCATCGCCAGCAAGCTTGTGCCCACCGACACGTTGGCCACCGGCACTCGCATTCTCGATACCTTGTTTCCGATGGCCAAGGGCGGCGCAGGTGCCATTCCCGGTCCCTTCGGAGCCGGAAAGACTGTGACGCAGCAGAGCTTGGCCAAGTACTGCAACGCTCAGGTGATCGTCTACATCGGTTGCGGCGAGCGCGGCAATGAGATGACGGAAGTGTTGAGTGAGTTCCCCCACTTGATTGATCCCAATACCGGCGAGCCGCTCATGAAGCGAACGGTTCTCATTGCGAATACGTCCAACATGCCCGTGGCCGCTCGCGAAGCCAGCGTGTACACAGGCATCACGATTGCCGAGTATTACCGCGACATGGGCTACGACGTGGCCCTCATGGCCGACTCCACCTCGCGCTGGGCCGAAGCGATGCGCGAAATGTCCGGTCGTCTAGAAGAAATGCCCGGAGAAGAGGGATACCCGGCCTATCTTGGTTCACGCACGGCTGGTTTCTACGAGCGAGCTGGCTGTTGCGTGTGTCTTGGCACGGACAAGCGCCAAGGGTCGCTTTCGGTCATCGGTGCGGTGTCGCCTCCTGGCGGCGATTTCAGCGAGCCCGTCACGCAAAACACGCTGCGCGTCACGAAGGTGTTCTGGGCGCTCGACGCCAAGTTGGCGTACAAGCGTCACTTTCCCGCCATCAACTGGTTGCAGAGCTATACGCTATACACCGAAAATCTCGGTGCCAATTTGAATGCGCATGTGGCGCCAGATTTCATGCAGAACCGCGAGCGTGCCCTGTCGCTCCTGCAGATTGAGAGCAAATTGGAGGAAATCGTCCGCTTGGTAGGCACGGACTCCCTGTCGCCCAAGGAGCAATTGACGCTCGAGGTGTGCCGTATGATTCGCGAGGATTTCCTCTTCCAAAATGCGTTCGACGCCGCCGACGCTTATACGTCTCTGTCGAAGCAATATCGCATTCTCCGCGCCATCCTGCGATTTATGGATAGTGCCGGTCCGGTAGTGGAGCAGGAAGATTTCGATTTTGCCAAGCTGCGCGCCCTGCCCGTACGTCAGGAAATCGCCAAGGCGCATCTCTACCCCGAGGGTGATGGCGCGTTGTTCGATCGACTCGAAGAAGCGATCGTCAAAGACGTTGCCACACTCCAAGTCCTTTCCTAACACTCCACCTCACCTTCCCTCTCGATCATGTCTCTCTCCGCCCACAAGACCGTACAGAGCGTTGCCGGCCCCCTCCTGATGGTGAAGGGCGTGGATAACGTCGCCTACGACGAGCTTTGCACTATCGAACTGCCTTCGGGTGAGCGACGCCTCGGCAAGGTGTTAGAGTCTCGCAAGGGCCTTGCGGTCATTCAGCTTTTTGAATCGTCACAGGGCTCCACAACCGAAGGCACGAGCGTTCGTTTTTTGGGGCACACGTTCCAAATCGGCGTGGCCGAAGACATGCTTGGACGCGTGTTCAGTGGCGGTGGCTCGCCCATCGACGGCGGCCCGGCCATTCTCCCCGAGAAGAAGATCGACATTAACGGCATGCCGATCAACCCCGCTTCACGCGAGTATCCGGACGACTTCATTCAAACCGGCATCTCGACCGTCGACATGCTCAACACGCTCGTTCGCGGGCAAAAGCTGCCCCTCTTCTCGGGTGCCGGCTTGCCTCATAGCAAGTTAGCCGCTCAGATTGCCCGCCAGGCCCGCGTGCTCAGTCGGCGCGAGGTGGAGACAAGCGGCGAAGAGTTGGGTAGCGACGAAGAGGGAAAATTCGCCGTCGTCTTTGCGGCCATGGGCGTCACCTTCGAAGAGGCGCAGTTTTTCAAGCAGGAGTTCGAAAAGACAGGCGCGCTCTCGCGAGCTGTCCTCTTCTTGAATACCGCCGATAACCCTGTGGTCGAGCGCATCGCCACGCCTCGTCTTGCCCTGACCACTGCCGAGTATCTGGCTTTCGAGAAGGGCTACCACGTCACCGTGATTTTGACCGACATGACCAACTACTGCGAGGCGCTGCGCGAAGTGTCGGCCGCCCGCAAAGAGGTTCCCGGACGCCGCGGTTATCCCGGATACATGTACACCGATCTGGCGACGATCTACGAGCGCGCCGGACGCATCAAGGGGCGTCCCGGCTCCATCACGCAGATTCCCATTCTGACCATGCCCGAGGATGACGTGACACATCCCATCCCCGACCTGACGGGCTACATCACTGAAGGTCAAATTCGCCTTGATCGCGCTCTGCATCAAAAATCTCTCTATCCGCCCGTGATTCCCATGGGTTCGTTGTCCCGCTTGAAGGGCAAGGCCCAAGGCGAGGGGAAAACCCGCGAGGATCATTCCGGCATGGATGCGCAGTTGACAGCGGCTTACGCCCGCGGCGTGGAGGTTCGAGAACTCTCCGTCATTCTTGGTGAGAGTTCATTGAATGAAACTGATAAGGCGTATCTTGCCTTTGCCGATGCGTTTGAGAAGCGATTCATTCGCCAGGGCGAACACGAAAACCGTTCCATCTACGATTCGCTCCGTATCGGCTGGGAATTGCTTACCATTCTCCCTCGCTCCGAACTGAAGCGCGTGAAGGGGGCGCATGTCGAGAAATATTTGCCTCAGGCTTCCGCATAATCGCTGCCATGACGCTTCTCAACGTCAATCCCACCCGCATGGCCCTCATGGACCTGAAGCGCCGCACCACGGCGGCGGTTCGCGGGCATAAGCTCCTGAAGGATAAGCAGGACGGTTTGATGCAGACGTTTATGGCGATCATTCACGATGCGAAGAACCTGCGCTTGCAGGCGGAGCGGGAATTGCGCGGAGCGTTTTCCAGTTTTTTTACAGCATCCGCCTGGCTTTCCGAGGCTGAGGTGGATAATGCTCTCTCCAGTCCGCAGGCCAGCATCGAGTTACTCGTGCAGACCAAGAGCGTCATGAGCGTCAAAATTCCATCGTTCACCCTTCAGCGTGCTGGGCAGGTGCGGTCTTATGGGTATGCCCAAACGAACCTACTGCTCGATCGGGCGGTGGATGAGTTTGATCGCCTGTTCGATATGCTCGTACGCCTGGCGCAGCTCGAAAAGCAGGCCGAGGCGGTGGCGATTGAGTTGGAGATCACGCGACGTCGCGTGAATGCCCTTGAGCACACGATGATTCCCAATCTTCGCGAGACAGTGAAATACATCAAGATGCGCCTTGATGAGTCCGAGCGTGCCGCCATCATTGCCACCATGCGCATTAAGGCGAGCATCCAACGTGAAGAGGCGGCCGCCGCCGGGACGCTGCCCGAGCGAGCACCGGTGTACCGACAATAATCGCTTAGCACAGCAAAGCATCCGCAGTGGACAAGGCCACTTTCTACGAGTGTGCCGATTAGGCCGCGCTCACCTTCGTGATCTTGATTTCGGTGAAGTCCTGGCGGTGGCCCTTCGTGCGCTGGTAGCGCTTGCGGCGCTTAAACTTAAAGACGCGGATCTTGTCGCCGCGGCCGTGATCGACAACCTCAGCCTCGATGGTGGCTCCGGCCACCGTGGGGGCGCCGAACGTCACTTTCTCGCCGTCTGCGAGCAGAAGAACTTGGTCGAACGTTACCGTCTTACCCTTTTCAGTGTCCAAGAGGGGCACTTTAAGGACGTCGCCGAGGGCGACCTTTTCCTGGAAACCGGCGATGGAGACGATGGCGAACATAGGGCTTGGGTGCCGCAGGAGTGTAGGGAACCCCCCAGCCGAACGCAACATGATATTGACTCCCCCTCCTGGGTGGGTCGTGGTCGCCTCGTCCTTAATCCCCTCTTAACGATGAGGTCGTAGGATGGCCGCAGTTCTCACTGCAGAACGATAAAAAGCTTCTTTCTCACTGGATATTGCCAGCATACGGCAGATCCATCGACGTTGATACCGACCTGCACGTGAAGGGGGGCTCTGGGAGGCGTCCCCCTTCGGAGTACGTCACACAGAATGCGCCGGTCCTGCCTAAAACCGCAGGGTCGGCGCATTTATTGTCCGGTCAGTGACTTTGACATAAATCATAAAATATGTATAAATACGCCAATTCTGAAACCACCCGCACTCCGCGGGACGCTCCTTCAACCCGACGAGGTATTCCATGTTCACCGAACACCCCCTGATCGACCTGCCACACGGCAAGATCGGCATCTTCTCCGATGTCCACGACGCCCTGCCGCGCTTGCGCAAGGTCCTGCAGACCGCGACCGAGCGCCAGATCGACACCCTGCTGTTCGCCGGAGACTTCTGCTCGCCGATCCCGGCGGGCGAAATGCTCAAGTTTCCCGGGATCATCCACGCCGTCTTCGGCAACGGCGACGGCGATCGCTGGAAGATCCAGCAGCTCGCCGATAGTCAGCCCGGCACGCTGGTAATCCACGGCGAGTTCGCCCACTTCCAGATGCTCGGCGACGGCGATGCCAAGCGGACCATCGCGATGACCCACTACTGGTTCTACGGCCAGGCTCTCGCGCGGACCGGGGATTACGACCTGGTCGTCTCGGGGCACAGCCACCAGCGTCGCCTCGACATGTTCGGCCAGGCCATCTGCCTGAACCCCGGTGAGGTCTACGACCTGAAGGGGCAATCCTCCTTCGCGATCTACGACCCGGCCACCCATCTCGTGGAGTTCGTCGAATTGACCTGAGATCGCAGCTTTCGACAACCCTCGTCCCGCCCTCCCCACACCGGGGAGGGCCTTTTTTTGATCCCCGATGGCTGGTTTTGTTTTCCGGCACCCTTGACCAGAATTGTGGACATCAGTATGTATCGTCGGAATTCTTCCCTGTCTCTTTCTATTTCTGTCCCACCTTCATGGTATGTCCCCCACCACACAAGAACCGTTGGTCCTCGGATTCATGGGCCCTCCCGGCACCGGTAAGACCGTGGCCATGGAGATCGTCGAATTTGAAGCCAACCGCAAGGCCGCCGGCGATATGCTCGGCCTCGGCCGTCCGCTGAGCGTAGGTGTGGCCCGCAAGTCCACCTCGCGTCCTAGCCGCGGCGCCGATGATCGCTTGAAGGAATCGGGTGTCGACGAGGCGGAGTTCGACAAGCCGGAGATGATCGGCGTCTATACCCTCTCCAACAACGGCGCCAAGTACGCCTACCGCGAGTCGGCCCTCAAGGCTGAGGGCGTGGACGTGCTCATCGCCGAGCCCAGCTTGCACCACATCGAGGCCGTGAAGCTGCACCTCGGCGGCCGCCTCTTTACCATTTTCCTCGCCGCCTCGCGCGAGTATCGCTTGGCCCGCCTCAGCGGCCGCGGTACTGAGGATCCGGTGGAGGTACGCAAGCGCGTGCTCGAGGGTGACGCTCAGATCATCATCGCCTCCATGCTCGGCGCCGAGATCGCTGCTGGAGCCGATATGCTCACCGATCCGCTGATGGTCGAGATCTTCACGAAGATTCAAGATTCCGACGACGACCTCGCCGTGGGCCACCTGGCCAAGTACCTGGCCGATTACGCCGGCGGCGACGCCGAGGCGGCCAAGAAGTATGGCGAGTCGACGGCTAAGCTTTTTGCCCATGACATCCGCCACGTGCACGGCGGCCAGAAGGCCATCGAACACGTTATCTCACTCGACGACTCCTACCTGTCCAAGGATCCTAAGAACGAGGGTAAATATCGCGAGGAGATCTTGGCCCAACTCGTTCGCGGCCTCCAGGCTGCTGCCTAACTTGTTACCTTCCCTATCTTTCCTATGTCCCCCGAGATTCTTCATGTAGCAGAGGCTGACGTCGCCCAGCGAGCAGAGGCTGATGTTCTCGAGCGAATCGTCATTGAGACGCCGATTCTTGGCATTATGGGCCCTCCCGGCAACGGCAAATCCGTGGCCATCAACATTGTTGAAGACGTCGGCAATCGCGCCGAAGTCGGCGAGCAGCTTGGCCTCGGCCGCCCCCTCAACGTGGGCGTGGCCCGCAAGTCGACGACCCGCCCCAACCGCGGCGCCGATGACCGCTTTAAGAAGTCCGGTCTGCCGGCGGAGGCGTTCGATGACCCGCGCATGATCGGTAAGTACGTTCTCTCCAACAACGGTGCTCAGTACGGCTACCATGCCGACGATCTGCGCGCGCCGGAGGGCACCGACATGCTCGTGGGCGAGCCGAGCCTCCACCACATTCGTGAGCTGTCGGAGCGCATCGACGGTGAGCTGTACTCACTTTTCTTGGCTTCCGACCGTGACTACCGCTTCGCCCGCCTGGGCGGCCGCGGCACCGAGGATCCGATCGAGGTGAAGAAGCGTGTTCTCGAAGGTGACGCCCAGACGATCCTCGTCGACATGCTCGGCGCCGATCTTGTCGCCTCTCCCGAGGACCTGACCGACGCGGAAATGGTCGCACTCTTCTATGCCGTGCGCGACGCTAAGGACGCCGACGAGCTGCAACGTGCCGTGACGGCGCTGGAGCAGTATCTGGCCGGCTTCGCCGGTGTGACTGGCGAAAGCGCCAAGAAATATGCCGCCCCCACTGCCAAGCTCTACGCCGAGGATATCCGCCACGTCGGTTCTGGTGAATCGCCCGTCGACCACATCATCGTGCTCGATGACACATTCCTTTCTAAAGAGCCGATCCGCGACGGTAAGTACCGCGAGAAGGTGCTTGAGCAAGTGCGCGGACTTTTTAGCAAGGACTGATCCCTCTCCATGCTGAGGCGAAAGGCCGTCCGACCAGGGCGGCTTTTTCGTGGCGAGTCGTTTTATGGCGAGGAATGCCATTTTGCCCTTGCAAATTCCAGCCGTTGAGGAATAGTGCTCGCGCACAATTTTCCTCCTTTTTCATGCTCCGCCTCACGAAGACTATCTGCACCCTCGGACCCGCTTCCAATAACGAGGAGGGCATCCGCAAGCTCGCCGAGCGCGGCATGAGCATCGCCCGCATGAATTTCTCGCACGGCACGCAAGAGACTCACAGCGCCGTCGTCGAGTCGATCCGCAAGGTGAATGCCGAAGGCGGCTTCAACGTCGGTCTGCTGCTCGACACCAAGGGCGCCGAGATCCGCACCGGCGACCGTCCCGAGCCGCTCCAGGTGAACGCCGGCGACACCGTCGTCTTCTCCTTCTCCAAGGACAGCGACGAGTTCCCGGTCATCAAGGTGAACTACCCCGAGTTCTGGAAGGACGCCAAGGACGCCCGCTTCATCCTGATCGACAGCGGCGAGCTGATGATGGACATCGTGAAGATCGAGGAGGACCGCGTGGTCGCCAAGTCGCAAGGCACGTACGCCATCGGCTCGCGCCGCCACATCAACTTGCCCGGCGCCGACGTGACGCTTCCCTCCCTTGCCGAGAAGGACTGGTCCGATATTGAGCTGGGTTGCAAACTGAAGCTCGACTACATCGCCATGTCGTTCATCCGCAAGGCGAGCGAGGTCAACGAAGTTCGCGAGTTCGTGACGAAGCACGGCCACCCCGACATTCAGCTTATCTCCAAAATCGAGAACGGCGTGGGCGTCGACAACATCGACGAGATCATTGCCGCCTCCGACGGCATCATGATCGCCCGCGGCGACCTCGGCGCCGAGATCCCGCTCGAGACGCTCCCGTTCGTGCAGGACGATATCGCCGCTCGCTGCCGCAAGGCCGGCAAGCCCGTCATCATGGCCACGCAGATGCTGGAGAGCATGATCAAGAACCCTATGCCGACCCGCGCCGAGGTGACCGACGTCGCCCACGCTGTACACCTGGGCGTCGACAGCACGATGCTCTCGGGCGAGACCGCCGCCGGCAAATATCCCTTCGTCGCCCTTGAGACGATGATCCGCATCGCCAAGGAGACGGAGAAGCACATGAAGCCCTCGATGCCCAAGGCTGCCAGCGACGGACGCGCCGACCAGAAGGCCGCCGCCGCGGTTGCGCTTGCTCAGGGCGAGAAGGCCACGGCCATCGTCGTCTACGCCAAGACCGGCGCCACGGCCCGCGCCATCAGCCGCCTGCGCCCGAATGTCCCGGTGTACCTCTGCGCCACTAATGCCGATGTTCTTCGCCGCCACCAGCTGTTCTTCGCTCTACACCCCCTCAAGCTCGAGGGCGAGGGCGTCGACGCTTCGGCCGCGCTGAAGAAGAAGGGTCTCCTGGCTGCCGGTGACAAGGTTGTCGTCGTGAAGGCCGAAGTGACTCTCTCTACCATCGCCTAATTTTCTTTACCTCTTTTTACCCTCCCCTTCCCATGCCCACGATCAAATCTCTCAAGGCCCGCCAGATCCTCGACTCCCGCGGCAACCCCACGGTCGAAGTCGACCTCTGGCTCGATGACGGTTCCTTCGGCCGCGCTGCCGTCCCGTCCGGCGCCTCCACCGGTTCGCACGAGGCTCTTGAGCTCCGCGACGGCGACAAGAAGAACTACCTCGGCAAGTCCGTCTGGAAGGCCGTCGAGAACGTCAACAAGACGATCGCCGCCAAGGTTATCGGCATGGACGTCGCCGACCAGCGCGCTATCGATGCGGCCCTCAACGCCCTCGACGGCACGCCCAACAAGGCCACGCTCGGCGCCAACGCCATCCTCGGCGTTTCCATGGCCGTCTGCCGCGCCCGCGCCGTCTCCGAGAAGCTCCCGCTCTACGCCTCGCTCGCCAAGCAGTACGGCGTCGAGGGCGCCGTGAAGCTGCCCGTCCCGCTGATGAACGTCATCAACGGTGGTGCTCACGCCGACAGCGGCCTCTCCTTTCAGGAGTGCATGATCGTCCCCACCGGCTTCGCGAATTTCTCCGACGCTCTTCGCGCCGGTGCCGAGACTTTCCACGCTCTTAAGTCCATCCTCAAGGAGGCCGGACACGTCACGGCCGTGGGTGATGAAGGTGGCTTCGCTCCCAAATTGACGAATAGCGACGACGCCTTCGGCACGCTTGTGAAGGCCATTGAGAAGGCTGGCTACACCGGCAAGATGGGTCTCGCCATCGACGCCGCTGCCTCCGAGTTCTACAAAGACGGCAAGTACCACATCGACGGCGAGGAGCTCTCGTCCGAGCAGCTCGTGGCCAAGTATGAGGCTCTCTGCGCCAAGTATCCGATCGTCTCCATCGAAGACAGCCACGCCGAGGATGACTGGGCCGGCTTCTCGATGATGGTCGAGAAGCTTGGTTCGAAGATCCAGATCGTCGGCGACGACCTCCTTGTCACCAACGTCACGCGCGTGAAGCAGGCCATCGAGCAGAAGGCCGCCAACTCCGTGCTCATCAAGGTCAACCAGATCGGCTCGGTTTCCGAGACTGTCGACACTATCCAGATGGCCCAGAAGGCCGGCTGGACCGCCATCGCCTCGCACCGCTCGGGCGAGACCGAGGACGTCTTCATCTCTAACCTCGCCGTGGGCCTCGTCTGCGGCCAGATCAAGACCGGATCGCTCTCCCGCACCGACCGCATCGCCAAGTACAATGAGCTGCTGCGCATCGAGGAGGAGCTGGGGGCCAAGGCCGTGTACCAGAGTCCGTTCAAGGCCTAAGACATCCTTCGACTCAACACGAGAAGACCGGGGCCTCGCGCCCCGGTTTTTTCGTTCTGAGTGATTCTGCTACGGTTCCCGCGTCTCCCCCCCCTTCCGATGACCCCCTACCAAATCTTCATTGCTGCCAGCAGCGTCGTGCTCTTTGCCCTAATTCTTGCGCTCGTCGCTTGGATGGTGATTGCCGCCAAGACAAAGCGGCTTGAGCGCATAGCTGCCGGGTTCTTCGTGACGTGTTTTGCGCTCTACACCCTTGGCCAGGCGCTAGCCCTGCTCCAGTCGTTGGAGATGGTGGCCTGGGGCTACGCCCTCCCGAGCGTCTGCTATGCCGTCGCCGCTGTGCTCTTTGCCGTTGGCTCGGGTTGCCAGTTGGTCGCCATCAGCAAACGCTGATCCGGCTATACTGACGGCGATGGACCGCCCCGCTCACAGCTTCACCTACCAATCCATGGGTACCACCTGGGAGGTTTCCCTGTGGGACGAGCTTCCTGCCGACGCCTTGCGGGCGCTGGAACGCCAGATTACTGCCGATTCCGAGGCGTTCGACCGGGCGTACTCGCGCTTTAAAAAAGACTCGATCGTTTGGTCACTGGCGGAAGCGAAGGGTGTGGTAGAGGTGCCACCCGACCTGACGGCGATGTTGCGGTTGTACGAGACACTTTACCGTCTTTCGGGGGGGAAGGTGAGTCCGCTGATTGGCTTTGCGATCAGCGACATGGGCTACGACGAGACCTACAGCCTGAAGACGAAGGATGTGATCCGCCCGGTGCCGCCATTACCCGAGGCGCTGCGCATCGTCGACAATACGCACATTGAACTTCGGCAGTCAGTGCTCATCGATGTGGGGGCGGTGGGTAAGGGCTATTTTGTCGACAAGATTGCGTTGCAACTGGCGACCTTGGGCATGAAGCGGTTCCTTGTGAATGGCAGCGGCGACGTGGCCTACCGCACAGACGGTCCGCCGCTTCGCGCCGGTCTGGAGCACCCGGGCGATTCCACCAAGGCGATCGGTGTCGTGACCATGGACTCGGGGGCGATGTGCGGTTCGGCCGGTAATCGCCGTCGTTGGGGCAAATACCATCACACGATCGATCCGCAGACACTTACCTCGCCAGAGGAGATCATTGCCACGTGGGTGCGTGCCGATTCCGCCGCTGTTGCCGATGGGATTGCCACGGCACTCTTTCTTTGTGAGCCGGAAGAGATCGCCGCTGGCTTCGATTTTGAGTGTTGTCTTCTTAATAAGGATTTTCGCGTACGCCAGTCTACGGGCTTCGGTGCCGAGCTCTTCTGAACAAAAAAGCCCCACCTTGCGGCAGGGCCCTTTCGTTCGGAGTCGGAATGGCTTAGGCGGAAGCCTCGGCCTTGATCTTGGCGACGGCGTCCATGAAGCCTTTGGGCGTCAAGGAGGAGCCGTTGGTCACGCCGAGCGAGAGGCTATCGATGGACTTACCGACGACGGCAGCCTTATAGCCTTCGCCGAACTTGGCTTGAAAATCCTTGCTCTTGCCCATCTTGGCCAAACCCTCGTAGGTGGCATCGGTAATGACGCCGTCCTTAATCGTGAGCGAGACCTCAATCTCGTCGTTGCCAGCGGGCGAGCGGTACTCGCCGGTGGCGGAGTAGGTGCCGTCCTTGTACGTGGCCTGGGCAGCGGCCGAGCTGCTGCTCATGGGCGACGGGGAGGGCACGACGGCGGCGCTGGACGACGACATCATGCTGCCGGTGCCGGTGGCGGGCATCGACGGGGCGCAACCGGCCAAAAGGGCGACGGCGGCGATAGCGAGAACCGGCGGGAGGCCGGCGGAGCGGTTTTGGGACATGGATCGGGGAAGGGAAAGCGAAATAACGGCCGGAAGTGTATCGCAAACAGATTAAGGAAACGTTAAGAGAAGGTTGACTGCTCCCCTTTTTGCGAGCCTGTTCGCCCAGCGGTCCCGCTACGATGCGTAGCATGAGGATCGGCGTCATCGGCAGCTTGCAATTCGTGGAACAACTTTTCGCCGTCCGCGACAGACTACGTGATTTTGGACACGACGCCTTCATTTCCAGTCAGGCCGAGCCATTCTTGGATAAAACCCAAGCCGAGCGCGATACGCTGAACGTCAGTCAGAAGATGGAAGAGGACGCCATCCGCGAGTTCTGGCGGCTGATGCAGGGCGCCGATGCGGTGCTGGCCGTCAATTTGGAGAAGCGCGGCATTCCCGGCTATGTCGGCGGCAACACGCTGCTGGAGCTCGGCTTCGCGCATGTGCTCGGGCAGAAGATCTTCCTCTGGGAACCCATTCCCGATATTCCCTATTACCGTACCGAGATCGAGGCGATGCGTCCTGTCGTCATCCATGGCGACCTGTCTCTGGTTTGCTAAATCAGAGTTTCGAGGGATCAATGCGCAAGAGCTTGTCGTCGCCGGTACGCGCGCTGCCGCGGCCGTCGGTGTTGCTCGTGGTCACGTAGAGGAAGCTGTCGTGCGCGACAACCTCGCGGATGCGGCCGTACTCCCCTGCCAGGTGCTCGGTCAGAGCGGGCATGCCGTCGAGACCGGTCGCTTGATAGAGCGTCTCTGCCTTGAGTCCGCCGAACCACAGCGACCCGTTCCAGAATGCGAGTGAGGCTGGGGCCCAAGTGCCGTCGGCGTCCGAATGCAGCGCTGGCGGCACCGTGTAGGCGGCGGCATTGTCGCCTTGCGAATCGGGCCAGCCGTAGTTGCCGCCCTTCTGGATCAGGTTGAGTTCGTCGTAGCCCGAGAGCGGGATGCTGCGGCCGTGCTCGGTGCTCCAGAGCTTGCCTTGGCCGTCCCACGCCAGGCCCTGCGGGTTGCGGTGGCCGTACGACCAGACCGCGTTGCCGAAGGGATTGTCGCCCGGGATCGAGCCGTCGTCGTTGAGCCGCAGGATCTTGCCAGCGAGCGAGTCGGTATCTGGTGCGTTGGCTGTTCGCTCCGCGTCGCCGGTTGTGGCGTAGAGCTTGCCGTCGGGACCGAAGGCCAAGCGGCCGCCGTCGTGGTTGGTGGACCCCGGGATGCCGGCCAGGATTTCCGTCTCGTCAATAAGCGCATCGTCGTCGAGAACGTAGCGTTCGATGCGGTTAGTGACCGATCCGCCTTCGGCGGTGGTGAAGTAGAGATAGATCCAGCGATTCTGAGTGAAGTTCGGATGCACAGCCACGCCGAGTAGGCCGCCTTCGCCGCGGTGCCGCACGCCGGCGATGACGTACTCGTTTTGGTCGGCGCCGATGCGCAATAGTCGGCCGGGTCGCTCCGTCACCAGGATGTCGCCGCCGGGCAGGAAGGCGACGCCCCAGGGCACGTCCAATCCTTCTGCTATCACCGTGATCATTTGGCCCGCTCTCACCGAAGACGATGATGCCCGCATGAAAGCCGAGGACGGCGGGACTGTGCCCGAGCCAGTGAGCACGGAGCCGGTGCCGGCGGCCGGCGTGGGATCGGTGTTGGCCGGCGCACAGGCGGCCAGGGCCAGGACGGGAATGAGGAGGAGGCGCTTCATGGTGGAAGGGTAACGTCGCAAGAGACGCATTTAGTCTGCCATTCTTTCCGGTTCCTTCCGGCATTCCCGGTTGCCCGACCGAATCATTGGGTGTCCGATCGTCCAGCGCGTATGATCGACCGCGATGGCAGACCGCGCGCCGTCGGCCGAGCTCACTACCTGCCAGGCGCGGGCGCTCGACATGCTGGAGCGCGAAGGCAACATCTTCCTCACCGGTGCGGCCGGCACGGGTAAGAGCTTCCTTTTGAATCGGTACTTGGCCGGCAAGTCGACAGACGTGTTTCCGGTTGTTGCCAGCACCGGTGCGGCGGCCGTTCTCATCGGCGGGCGCACGTTCCACAGCTTCTTCGGACTGGGTATCATGGAGGGTGGCGTGGAGGCGACGGTGGCCCGCGCGATGCGCAGTCCTAAGTTGGTGCGGCGTTTGCTGGCGGCGGCGTGCGTGGTGATCGACGAGATTTCGATGCTGTCTGGTTCCACGTTGCAAGCCGCCGAGCGCGTGGCGCGCGCCGTGCGCGGCCGCGATGAGGTCTGGGGTGGGCTCCGCATCATTGCCGTTGGCGATTTTGCCCAGCTACCGCCGGTGACGCCTTCGGGCCAGATGAAGGACTGGGCGTTCCTGCATCCCGTCTGGCACGACAGTCAGTTCCAGCCTGCGCTGCTTTCGACGGTCATGCGTACGCGCGACGGAGATTTTCTCGACGTGCTCAACTTGGTGCGCGCTGGCGTTGCCGATCATCGCGTGCAGGCCTTCTTGGAAGAGCGGCTTGTTCGCGACGGTGAGGCTCCGGAAGGCACTCGTCTCTACGCCCATCGTCATGCCGCCGAGGCCTATAACCTTACTCGGCTGGCCGAACTCGTTGCTGAAGAGCGGGCGTTTCCGACGGTCTATGAAGGGTCGACGCAAGCCGTAGAAGCCGCCAAAAAATCAATGCCCGTGCCCGACGTACTCCTGCTGAAAACCGGCGCTCTGGTGATGATGCGCAAGAACGATCCGTCGGAGGAACGTCTCTATGTGAATGGTAGCCTGGGGCATGTCCGCGAGATTGCCGACGACGTGCTCACTATCGCACTTCTCAGTGGCGGCGAGATCGAGGTGGAGCGTCAAAAGTTTTCCACTCTCGACGGTGATGGCCGCGAGTTGGCGGCGGCGTGGAATTTTCCCGTTTCGCTCGCCTGGGCCACTACCATTCATAAAGCCCAAGGTGCTTCGCTTGATTCACTCATTGCCGATCTGTCCTCGCTCTGGGAGCCCGGCCAGGCCTATGTCGCTATGAGTCGCGTGCGTTCGGGAGCGGGGCTCCGCGTGGAGCGTTGGAGTGCGTCATCCATTCGTGCTGAACCGCTGGTGACCAATTTTTACGACTCGCTCGCGGTGGAAATGGAGCGCTATGTGCCTCGTCCCTTCTTTGCACCCATCGAGGCCGAAGCGGAACGCGAGCCCGAAGAAGGTGAATCGTACGTGCGGACCATGGTCAGAGCCAGTGCGAGCAAAGCCAAGCGTCGCACGGCCGATTTGCTGGTTTTGGTTCGCGAGCGAGCCACGTTGCAGGAGATGGCCGCCGCCACTGGGTACAAGCCAGACCGTTTGCCAATTCACCTAGAGAAGCTACTCAAGCAGGGTGAGATGTTCTCGTTGCATCATCTGGTCGAAGACGTTCCTTCACTCGGCACGATTCGTGAGGCGTTCGAAACCTGCGGTCTTGCCAAGTTGAAACCCGTGTACGATTACCTCCGTGAGGAGGTGGATTACGACACGTTGCGTCTGGTGCGCTGTGCGATGCTTGCCGAACAAGCGGCCTAATGCCGGGTGTGCGTCGCTGTTACGAGGGCGCCGCAGGGAGGCCCTCGAAGGCGTGCGACCGGCGACGGTCCTGGTCTTAGGCGCGATGCCAGGCCTGCGCCGTCAGACCGGCCGTGAACAGCAGCAGAGAAACGTCGCGTACGAACACGTCGGAGAAACCCTCGCCTTCAAAGACGATCAGGCAGAGTTCGGCCAATACGATCGTGGCCACCAACGTCCAAAAGCGCGGCCATACTCCTGAGAGAACGCCGAGGGCCACTAAAAGCAGGATGACGCCGTGAATTTGGACCAGTACCGTCAACGGTGCGATCGCCGCCATGTACTCGGGCACGTAGGTGCTCCAGATGTCGGGAGCTTGGAGTTCCCAAAAGCCGAAGGCTACAAACGAGAAGGCAACGGCCAGGCGAGCAAGGAAGACGGGGGTGGTGGGTAGCAGCATGCTGCGTATGCTAGGTGAGAACTTGGTTCCTTCAAGAAAAATCGCTAGCATCGTACTCGTATCACTTTCCTGCCTCTAATGCGCCGCTTCGCCCCCGTCCTTGCTCTTCTTGCTCTCACGCTCACCGCTTGCGGTCCGTCCAGCGACCAGGTGGCTGTTGCCCGCTACCTCACAGACGCCGAGCCGGTGGCCAGTGATCTGTCCGAAGCGGGTGCACGTTTTGAAACGCTCATGAACGTTCAAGACGATACCCTTCGCTGGACAGTAGAAGAGAAGGCGGAACTGCAGGACATTGTTGCCGATATGCAGGCACTGAAAGTTCGTGCCGAAGCCGTTGCTGTGCCCGCTGAATTGCAGGACATCCACGTTCTCATGCCCCAGGCGGTCGCCAAGATGATCGAATCGATGCAGATCGTCGCCGGTCTGGCGAGCGATCCCTCTACCGCCACTGAAGACAAGATGAACGAAGCGGTCGCTAAAGCCGAGGAGGGAGGAGTGCTGGCCCAGCAGTACGTCGACCGCCTTGGTCAATTGCTGCAGGAGCGCTATCCCGATCTACTTGAGGCCTGAGCGCCTCGCCGCATGGAGCGCGCCGATTACGAAGCTATCGTGAATGATGCGCTGGCGGCCTTGCCTGCGGCCATGCAGGAGCGTCTTGCCGAAGTGGCTATTCTCATCGATGAGCGGCCGACGCCGCGCCGAGGGGAATTGTTACTCGGTCTCTACGAGGGCATTCCGCTGACGGAATGGGGTCGAGGCCAACTCTCGGCGCCGCCCGATACGATCACGTTATTCGTGCGTGCCATCGAGGAATCCGTCGCGACCGACAGGGATATTCCTGACGCCGTGCGCGAGACGCTCTGGCATGAAATCGCGCACTTCTTCGGCTTTGAACACGAGACGATCGACGAAATGGAGCGCCGCTGGCAGAAGCGCCGCCTGTCTTGAAGCGTCAGATCGCCTTCCGAATGACGTCCAAGGCGTGGCTGCGATCGCGGAAGTTTTTGATTTTCACCCACTTGCCGTGCTCTAGTTCTTTGTAGTGGGCGAAGAAATGGCGGATCTTTTCGCGCGTGGGCTGGTCCAAGTCGGAGACGTCTTTAATGTCGTCATACCAGCGATCAATGTCGTGGGCAGGCACGGCCAGAATCTTCTCGTCGCCGCCGGCCTCGTCTTCCATTTCCAGTAGTCCGATGGGGCGCGAGCGCGCGATGCAGCCTGGCATCACCGGCTGAGCTGAGATGAGGACCACGTCGAGCGGGTCACCGTCCGAACCCTTGGTATCGGGAATGAATCCGTAGTTGAACGGATAGACCATGGCCGTGTGCAAAAAGCGGTCCACCACCAGCACGCCCGAGGCTTTGTCGATCTCGTACTTGATAGACGTCCCTTCGGGAATTTCGATCATGACAGGAACCTCCTCAGGAAAGGAGTCGGAGCGCAGATGCAGCAGACTGGGGGCGGTTTTCATAGGTGAAGAGGATCCCGATTGTACCACGTCGCGACTGATCGCACCCCGTGAATCTTTGGCGCTCGTCAAGAACAGTCGGCGGTACGCAATTGCTGTTATTTTGCTTTTCGCGTAGTTTTACCAAGGTTAGGTACGTCGTCTTGCCGCTGCCCTCCCTGCAGATGTCTCCTCAATCTCGTTTAGTCTCTCGTACTGGTGCGATCATGCTGTCGCTCTGGTTTTTCTTTGGTCAGATGGCGCCCTCAGCTTGGGCGGCAGTACTGATGAATGACGACTTTTCTTACGGAAATGGAAACCTGACCGCCGTTTCAGCGGGGCTTTGGTCGGCGTTCTCTGCTGCAAACCAGACGCCTGTTCAAGTGAGCGGCGGCACGGTGGTTCTCAACCATGGTGCTGGCAGTCGTGAAGATCTTCAGCGGCCCATTGGCATTACCGCTGGTCCAGGCTCGACTATTTTTTATTCGGCCGACGTGGTGGTGACAGGCGATAGTTCTCCCGCCTATTTCCTCATGCTCATGTCGACTCCAACCGTCTTTAATGGTCGACTCTACGTGACTTCGTCGGATATTGGCGGCAGTTTTACCTTCGGCGTGTCCGATTTAAGCAGCGTGACGAAGTGGAGCTTCTCTCCCCTTTCGTATGGAGTGTCGTATAAGGTTGTCGTGAAGTACGACTACAACAGCGGTGACAGTACCTTATGGGTCGATCCAGTAAGCGAAATGAGTCCGTCCGTCACGTATGACGGCACCCGTTCCGATGCGGTGTATCTCGTTGGTCTGCGCCAGGCGACGTTGGCTTTTAGTACCCAGGTGATCGATAACCTGATCGTAGGCGAAAGCTTTGCCGATGTGAGTGGAGGATCGTCGTCTTCCAGTCTGTCTTCATCCAGCAGCTCCATCATGATGACCTTCTGCGGTGACGGCACCTGCAACGGCGCCG
>CAZYNU010000006.1:11477-38960 GCA_964648045.1 uncultured Candidatus Peribacteria bacterium | reverse complement strand
GACCGAGCCATTTCGCGCAGGCAACACAACGTCAGCGGCCTGTTTCTTTCTCCACGTTCTTTGCGCCAAAGAAAGTGGATACCCGTTTAATAGTAAACGCTCAGAAGATGATTTTTTGTCGCGCACAAAGAAGTGCCATACCGAATGGATGGCAAACGCCTGACACAGGAACTGACACTCCCCTCTCCCTCCTGTACCTTCCTATTCATCCAGCACCTCCTCCTCATCGACGGCAATCACTTGATGCACCGCGCCTACTGGGCGATTCCGCGAACACTTCGGACGCGCGCCGGCGTGCAGGTGAACATCTCATTCGGCGTGGCCTCTATGCTGCTCTCCATGCTCCGCATCGAGCAGCCCGATGCCTGGGTGTGGTGCTGCGACCGTGGCGACGAAACCTTTCGTCACGACGAGAATCCTACCTATAAAGCCGGTCGCCAAGAGACTCCCGATGACTTTTACAGTCAGATGGCACCCGTGGAGCAGTTACTTGGCGCCTTCGGCATTCCCGTGGCCGGCGATCCTAAATACGAAGCCGACGACTTTCTTTGCTCCTACGCGCACGCCGCCGTTGCCGCTGGCGTCCCGCGCGTCACCGTCGTCACCGGCGACCGCGATGCCTTCCAGCTGGCCACCGACAAGGTGCGCATCGCCATTCCGCATAAAGGTTATCAAGCCGCGGAATACTTGGGCCCGGCAGAAGTGTTGGCCAAGTATGGCGTTCGCCCAGACCAGGTAGCCGCCATGAAAGGACTTGCTGGCGACAGCTCCGACAACCTGAAAGGAGTCGGCGGCATCGGACCCAAGACCGCCGCCGAGCTGCTGGCCACCTACGGAACACTAGAGAATCTTTACGAACACCTGGCCGAAGTTCGCCCAGCCGTACGCGCAAAACTGGAAGCCGACCGCGAGAGCGCCTTTTTCTGCCAAAAGATGGCTGTCCTTCTCTGCGATGCCCCTTTGCCCGTACCACTTAGTGAGACAGGCCTATTGCACCAGCCTGTCGAACCGCTCGTCAGCCTGTTCGACGAGCTAGAGTTTGTCCTTCTCCGTCGACGGCTCGAGAGCCTCCTCGAGACGGACTACGGAAAGCGCATCTTCACGGGCTCCATCGATACGCCGCACCACGGATCGACCAAGGACGCAGCAAGCGTCTCGGGCGAAGAGGGACAGTTGTCATTGTTCGCATAATCGACAAATTTTCAGAGAGACCCAGTGAAGAAAAAGCTCTTCGTTCAGGGCTCCAAATTGAGTATGAATATTGTTCGATGTTTTCTCAGAAAAATTTTTTTGAACACTTTTTCTGATCGAGTTTCTAGCGACTGTACACCAAACATGATCACGCCGCTCTTGCAGTCATGAAGCGGAGACCGCAGAATCCACTCCCGAGACAGCGCATGCCGCGACGTCGTTCGGCAGCGCGACCAATTCTTGCTCCACCGCCCCTCCTCCTCTTATGCCCAAAGAACGAGTCATCGCCAGCCTGGATGTTGGCAGCGCAAAGATCCGCACCGTCGTCGCCGTGACCGAGTCGGCACGTGACGGCGTCCCCAACGTCATCGGCGTGGGCATGTCTCCTTCTCTTGGCATCCGCAAGGGGCAGGTGATCGATGTCGAAGAACTCATTCATAACATCATCGCCTCCATCGAGGACGCCGAGCGCATGGCCGGCGTGCCGATCAACCACGTCTTTGTGGGCCTGTCTGGTTCGCACATCGAGGCCTTCGATAGCCGCGGTGTCATCGCCATCTCGGGCGCCGAAATCACGAACGACGACATCGGCCGCGTGCTTGAGGCCGCCCAGGCCGTGAGCATCCCGCCGAACCGCCGCATTCTGCACATCGAACCCAAGTCGTACGCTGTCGACGAACAGCGCGGCATTAAGAACGCCGCCGGCATGACGGGTATCCGCCTGGAAGTTGAGGCACACATCATCACGGGTCACATCCAGCATGTGAAGAACGTCGAGAAGTGCATCGACCAGGCAGGCGTCGACATTGATGCCCTGGTCCCGGCCACCATCGCGGCCGCCGAAGCCACCCTCACCAAGCGCCAGAAAGAGCTGGGCGTAGTCGTGATCGACGTTGGCGCCGGCTCTACCAGTGTGGCCGTGTATGAAGAAGGCACGATCCTCCACTCCGTCTGCCTGCCTATCGGCGGTGAGAGCGTCACCAACGACATCGCCATCGGCCTGCGCACCTCGGTGGATACCGCCGAGCGCATCAAGATCGAGTACGGCTCTGTCCTGCCCCAAGAGGTCGGCGAGCGCGAGATGATCGACCTCTCCACCGTCAGCCGCATCGACAGTCAAACCGTCTCAAAGCGCTACATGGCCGAAATCATGCAGGCCCGCTACTTCGAGATCTTCTCCTTTATTAAGACCGAGTTGGATCGCCTCGGCCGCGGCGGCATGCTCCCGGCCGGCGCCGTGCTGACGGGTGCCGCCGTAAAGGCCCCCGGCGTGCTCGACCTCGCCCGCGACACACTCGGCCTACCCGTACAGATGGGCTTCCCCGTCGACATCGGCGGCGTGATCGAGAAGGTGGATGACCCCGCTTACGCCACCGCGCTTGGCACCCTCATCTGGGGGCTGCGCCAGGGCGACAGCTACTCGCGCTTCAGCTTCGGCAATTTTGATCTCAAGCGCACCACCGCCCAGGTTGGCTCCTGGTTCAAGAGCCTGCTCCCGTAACTCCCCCACTTCTTCTTCTTTCCACCCCGGTTATGTCCGACACCTTCCGCTCTCTGTTCTCCAACCCTCGTCCTGGCGGGTTCAAGCAGCCGCAACCGACACCCCCGTCGGACGACGCCAGCTCGCGCGAAGTCCGTCCGGACGCTCTGCCCGGCGCTGTCATCCGCGTCCTTGGCGCTGGTGGTGGCGGCGGCAACGCCGTCATGCGCATGATGACCAATAAGGTGCAGGGCGTGGAGTTCATCACGGTAAACACCGACGTTCAGGCGCTCTATCACAATCCGGCCGGCAAAAAGATCACCATCGGCCGCGGCACCACGCGCGGACTCGGTGCCGGCGCCAACCCCGAGATCGGCAAGCGCGCCGCGGAGGAGAGCACGGAAGAGATCAAGGCCGCCATCGAGGGCACCGATATGCTCTTCCTCACCGCCGGCCTCGGCGGCGGCACAGGCAGCGGCTCCATCCCGGTAATCGCCGAACTAGCCCGCAGCATGGGCATCCTGACTGTTGGCGTCGTCACGCGCCCGTTCAGCTTTGAAGGCCTCAAGCGCAAGAAGCAGTCCGACGAAGCGCTGGAGAATCTGCGCGACAAGGTCGACACGCTCATCACGATCCCCAACGACAAGATCCTGTCGCTCATCGACAAGACCACGCCCCTCACCGAGGCCTTCGAGGTGGTCGACGAGGTGCTTCAGCACGCCATCGAGGGTATCTCGAGCCTCATCACTCAACACGGTCTCATCAACGTCGACTTTGCCGACGTGAAGTCCATCATGCAGGACGCCGGCACGGCCCTGATGGGCATCGGCTACGGCACCGGCGACAGCCGCGCCGCCGAGGCCGCCCGCACCGCCATCGACTCTCCCCTCTTGGAGCTCTCCATCAGCGGCGCCCAGGGTATCCTCTTCAATATCACCGGCGGCACGGACCTCTCCATGTTCGAAGTGGACGAGGCTGCCCGCGTCATCACCGAGACCGCCGCGCCCGAGGCCAACATCATCTTCGGTGCCGTTATCGACGAGAACTACACGGGCCAGGTGAAGTGCACCGTTATCGCCACGGGCTTCGACAATCAACCGCTGAATGCCCCCATGTCCATGGGCTCCGCCCTCCAGCGCACCATGAAGGCTCCCGCGCCCCTGGCCCGCTCTGGCGGCCAGCAAGATCACGGCGGCCGTGACCAGCATGCCCACCAGCCGAACGACGGCATGCTCCAATCCACCGCTTTGCAGGTGAACGTGGAAGAGTTGGAGGTACCGGCCTTCATGCGCAAGCCACTGTCCAAGTAATTTCCTTTGTACGAAGCCAAGAAAGAGCACTCCTGAGGGGGTGCTTTTTCAGCAGGTTTTCGGCCGGAAACCATTGGAAAAAAAGGTCTATCCGGTTACCCTATCCGCCGATGATTTCCATCCTCCACCGTTCCGCCAACCTGCTTCTTTTCGCGGTTACCACCCTTTCACCCGTGGGCGTCGCCGCCGCCTCGTTCTCCGACGTGCCTGGGGACCATCCGGCCTACGCCGCCGTGGAGTATTTGCGCACCAAAGGCATCTTAGAAGGCTATGGCGACGGAACCTTTCGCCCGAATGAAATCGTGAATCGCGCCGCGGCCGTAAAAGTGATCGTCTCCAGCCTAGAGAACGTGCCTAAGCTCGACGATCGCGTCACATCGGCCTACGGCGACATTCCCGACGGCTCTTGGTACCTACCGTTCGTGGAATATGCCCGCGTCCAACTGAAGATCATCGATGGTCCGCCCAAAAAGACGAATTTTGAAGGTTCGCGAGCTGTCACTCGGGCCGAATTCCTGAAAATGTTTCAGCTGAGTCAGGGTGCCGACCCACTTGGCTCTTTCAGCGAAATCACCGCCCCGCTAGCCCAAGATACGACTGACAAAAACGATTGGTTCTACCCGTACATGCGCTTCGCAATTAGCACATCAATGACGCAGGTGACGGCCAAGGGCAACTTGAATCCGAATATGGATCTCGATCGCGGCAGCATGGCCCTGCTCATGTATCGCTATTTTCTATACGAGAACGGCAAGCGGGTAAAAGACCTTTTAGCCAACGCCGATGCCGACGGCGCCAAGGCCATCACATCGCTCGAAAAAGCAGACGCCGCTCAGGCCGCCTATGCCGCCGCCCGCGCCACGGTGGCCGCCCGTGGCGCATTGCGATCGGCTCCCGATGAACCGATTGTGAAAGGTGCCGTCAAAATTACCGAAGCATTGGAGTTGATCGTGGAAGCCTACCGAACAGCCGCCAGCGGCAAATACGACGATGTAATCGCCAAGTGTAAACAAGCCTGGGACTTGGGCGCCGCGGCCGAGGAATTTTCACCCACGCTTGCCCCACAGGGCGAGCAGATCAAACTCATCTCCACCAGCCTGGCGGACCAAGCACGCCAACTGAAGAAGTGACATGACTCCCCTGCCCGACTTCGTCGCAGCCGTGGTGACGGGCGCCGGGCGCGGCCGACGCATCGGCACGCCCACGCTGAATCTCAACCTTGAGAACGTGCCTGCAGGCATACAAGACGGCGTCTTCGCCTGCCGTGCCCGCCTAAACGGGACTGGCGAGGCGCTGGCGGCAGTCATGCACTTGGGCGCTCGTCCCGTCTTCAAAGACGTTCGCTCATGCGAGATACATCTACTCGACACAGTTCCGCCAACGAATACTGGCCACGTGAACGTGAGCGACCTGCACTACCTGCGCGACGTACAGGACTTTCCATCAACGGACGCGCTCGTGGCCCAGATCGGCCGCGACGTTGCTGCCGCGCGTGCTATTCTGAACGCGTGAATCTGAAATCGGCCATCAGCGACCAGCACCCCCTCCGCCTGCTCTGGCACCGGAGCAAGGCCATCGTAGCCGCCCTGCGTGCTGGCCTGCCCGCCCGATCACTCACGATCGTGGGCATTACGGGCACCGACGGCAAGACGACGACCGTCGGGATGGTGACGCACATTCTTCATACGATCGGCGTGCCAGCCGGCTCTCTCTCCACCGCGTCGTTTTCCATCCGAGGCAAGACCGAGCCCAATCCCACGCAAAAAACATCGCCGTCACCGGCCCTTGTTCAAGGCTTTCTCCGCCGCTTGGTACAACAGGGCTGTACGCACGCCATCTTGGAATATTCATCGCACGGCCTCACGCAGGGGCGCACGCTCTGCACCTGGCCAACGGTGGCCGCCATCACCAATCTTTCTCCCGAGCACCTCGACTACCACGGCACGATGTCTGCCTACATGGAAGCGAAAGCCAAGCTCTTTCGGATGTTAAAACCCGAGGGCGTGAAAGTGCTGAACCGCGACGATCAAACCTGGCCCGTCTACCGCACGATCCCAACCGCCCGCACCATCACCTTCGGTTTAAAGAAGCCCGCCTCACCAACTGGCGGCGAGGATCTCTGGGTAGAAGGGCTGACCGCCACCGCCTCGGGGTCCAACGCCACGGTCGTTAGTTCTACGGGTTGGAAAGCCCCGTTACATCTACCAGTGGCCGGCGAATTCAACGTGCAAAACGCGCTCACGGCCATTGGCTGCGCCATTGGCCTGGGACTTAATGCCCAAGCCGTCATCCGCGCACTTAGCAGCTTTGGCGGCGTACACGGCCGCTTGGAGCAGATTAACGAAGGTCAGCCGTTCTCGGTCTTCGTCGACTTCACCGTCACGCCCGCCTCATACCGCACAGCACTGTCATCGCTTCGCCAACGCCTGCCAGCCGGCAAGCGCCTGCTCGTGGTCATGGGCAGCTGCGGCGACCGTATGAAAGAAAAACGTCCGGAGATCGGCCGTATCGCGAGTGAATTGGCCGATGTTGTCATCGTCACCAATGAAGATCCGTACAACGAAGATCCCGAGGCGATCATCGACGAGGTGTATGCAGCCGTGGACAAGCAGAAAGTGGAAGCACACCGCATCAGCGACCGCGGCGAAGCCATAGCCCGAGCTTTCACCCTGGCCACCCCCGGCGACATCGTGCTGCTGGCAGGCAAAGGCAGCGACACCACCATGTGGATCGCCCAAGGACAAATTCCCTGGAACGAGCGCGAGATTGCCCGAGAGATGCTCCAGGCTCTACGCGCATGACCGCTGCCGCCATCCTCGCAGGCGTGGATGAGGTGGGCCGCGGCGCCATTGCCGGACCCGTGGTGGCAGGTGCCTGCGTGCTACCCAATGAGTTGGAAATGCGAAAACGCGTCGGTGACCCGCCGTGGTGGGAGCCCAAGGGCACAAAAGGCATCCGCCTCGCCGACAGCAAATCACTCTCGCCCGACGAGCGCGAGTTGGCCGCCGCCTGGATTCGCACTCATTGCCCATACGCACTGGGCTGGTCCACGGCCGAAGCAGTCGACGCACTCGGCATCCTGGGTGCCACCGAAAAAGCCATGCAAGAAGCGGTGGCCGCTTTGCAAACACAGGTAGAACTGACGGCCCTGCTCGTCGATGGCAAGGACAAGTTTTGGTTTGATCTGCCGCACATCAGTGTGGTTCGCGGCGACCAGAGCGAGCCAGCCATTGCCGCCGCATCGATCGTCGCTAAGGTGGCCCGCGACGAATGGATCTCCGAACAAGCCCTCACCTATCCCGGCTACGGCTTTGGCGACCACAAGGGCTACGGCACTCCCGATCACCAGGCTGCCCTCAAGCAGCTTGGCCCGTGCGCACTGCACCGTCGGACGTTTTTGCGCGGAACGTCGTCCAGAGCCACAGCCCTAACCCCAGCAGAAATACCGGCACCGTCAGTGTCTGCCCGCGCGTAAGAGAGAAAAGAGAGAGATCTGTGAGTGGCGCATCGGGCGTGCGTACGAATTCAACCAGGAATCGGAAGACGCCGTACAACACCAAAAAGAGGCTAAATGAACGTCCAGGCACCCGGCTGAAACGCAGAGTCGCATAGCAACCGACGGCGATTATGAGGCTATAGGCGCATTCATAGAGCGGCGTGGGATGACGCAAACCCTCCTGCCCCGGCACAGCCACGCCCCAGGGCAATGCCGTCACAGGACCGAACAGCTCAAAATTGATAAAATTCCCAATTCGCCCAAAAGCCAAACCGAGGGCCGCCGGCACCACCACCACGTCGGCCGTCCGCAGTACCTTCTCCACGCTCCACCCCCACATGGCCCAGAGCAAACCGAGCGATACACCGATCAAACCGCCGTGGAACGACATACCCCCTTCCCAGACAGCAAAGACCTTGAGTGGCTCCGCCCAATACCGAAAAAAATCGTAGAAAAAGACATGTCCCAGACGTCCGCCCACGATAGTTCCCACGATGGCAGCATTGAGCAATCGGCTCCATTCCGCCTCTGCGAGCGAAAGCTGTCGCCAGCGTTGAAGCCGAGGCAAAAGGAAAGCCGCCACCAGGAAAGCGGCCAGGTACATGACGCCGTACCAATGAACCTCAAAGCCCACGATCTCGAGGGCGACTTGGCGTGACGGCAGGAGGTGAAACATGCGACTATCATGCCACACCTATGCGTATCCTCGGGATCGAGACATCGTGCGATGAAACAGCCGCCGCCGTGGTGGATGGCACGGGTTCTGTGCTCTCCAGCGCCATCGCCACCTCACGCGACGCCTTCGCGCAGAGCGGCGGCGTCATTCCAGAAGAAGCCGCCCGCGAGCAAGTGCGCGCCATTCTGCCCGTTATCGACCGTGCGTTGCGAGAAGCAGACATCGACCCGCACACGCTCGACGCCGTCGCCGTCACCAAGGGGCCGGGGCTGCTCGGCTCACTTATCATTGGCACTACCACCGCCCGCATTCTGGCCGCCCGCTGGAATGTGCCACTGGTCGGCGTGCATCACACGCTCGGCCACTTGCTTTCCACCTGGCTGCACCCCGCCGATGCCCCGGCGCCAGCCATCACGTTTCCTGTCCTCACGCTCTCAGTTTCGGGTGGCCATACCGACCTATGGCTGAAAACATCGCGCACCGAGGGTGCCCTACTAGGACGCACGCGCGACGATGCCGCTGGCGAAGCCTTCGACAAGGGCGCCGTACTCCTGGGGCTCCCCTACCCGGGCGGACCCGCCATTAGCAAAACAGGTGAAACTGGCAATCCCACACGCTTCGCTTTTCCACTGCCGCTCAAAGACGAACCAGGGTATGACTGGAGTTTTTCAGGCCTCAAGACGGCCCTGCGCTATCTCATTCGCGACCTGCAGGCAGAGGGGAAGGAGATCGTCGCGCTACTGCCAGACCTGGCCGCGTCCTATGAGGCTGCGCTCTGCCGCCATCTGGCAGATCGAACAGGCCGAGCGCTGCAGGACCATCCCGACGTACGGGAAGTACACCTAGTCGGTGGCGTCTCAGCAAATAGGCGTTTGCGCCAGGTTCTGCAAGAAACGACGGGCGCCGTCCCGGTACGCACGCCGTTCGATATCCGCTCTTGCACCGACAACGCCGCCATGATCGCCTATGCCGCCGTCGCGCTATTGGAAGAACAACCCACGCTGGCACGGGCACCGGTAGTCGTGAGCGACGCACTCGCCCTGGAAGCCGCCGGACAGTGAGCGTGCTACCATCGGCCCGCCCCTCCCCTCTCATGGACATCACCCTCAGCTGGGATCTCGTCCTCACCGTCTTTATAGTCATCGTGGTGGCCATGAGCTACCTGCTCGGCAAGCACCAGTGTGTCAAACTCGTGCTCGCCGCCTACGTCGGCATGGTGACCGTGCAGGGTGTAGCCACCATCTTTTCCCGTGCGTCGCCCGACTGGAACGCCATGCAACAGAACCTTTCGGTCAATGTGGATGATGGCGTTCTATCCACAGCCAAACTCTTGCTCTTCGTCTTCATAACCGTACTGATTGCCCTACGCGGCGGCATTTCGGTGAACTACGAGAAAGAAGCGCTCACGGTCACCAACGTGATTGCCGCCGGACTCCTCGGCCTGGCTACCGCCGGTCTCATGCTCGTTACGGTCGTCACGCTCATTGCCGACATACCACTGCTATCGCCAGCATTGGCATCATCGTCCGTCTTGACGCCACTGCTCACACAGAGCTGGATTCTTTGGACCGTCGCCACGTTTCAAGACTTGTTCTACACCGTGCCAGCCATCCTCGTGCTCGTCATTGGGTTCCACGACCAATGGAAATAAAAGCACCCACATTCAATTTGTCGTCAATGCCATATCGGAACTGGGACGTAGTCCCAGCCAAAAGCGCACCCTACAATGCGCCCGAGTCACCACTCACCTCTATGTTCTCCTCCCTCCGGTCGCTCGGCCTCCAACTCGCCGTCGCCGCGTATACCCTCACTCCCGTTTCCGCCCTGGCATTCGGCGGCCCCATCCCGCCGCTGCCCGGCACGCCTACCGGCGTCGACGTGCGTGCGACGGTAACGCAGCTGATGCTCTGGGTGCTCGACTTCCTCGCCCTCGTGGCCGTGGTTGTCATCGTTATCGCTGGCATCCGCCTGATCGTCTCCCAAGGAAACGAAGATCAGAAGGAAACGGCCAAGAAGACCATCTTTTACGCCATCGCCGGTCTTCTCGTTATTCTCTTCGCTCGCGTGATCGTCGGTCTCGTCACGCAGGAGCTGCCGCGCTTCGTCTCCGGCACCTGAGCGCCCCCCCGTACCAACAAACAGAAGAGGAACCCGTCGGGGTTCCTTTTTTGTCTCTCAATCAGGCCGCAGCCGGTACGGCCGGAATGGCGGGCACCTCCACCGGCACGGGCACCGGCCGGTCTCTCACCACGATCACATCGGTGCGCACCTCTATAATGTCGCGGGCGGCCACGGGCAGACCCCAGCGCCACAGCGAACGGGGGAAAATCCATTCCAATTGAAAGAAATGTGTCTCAAATTGCACGTCACGACAGCGTCCCAAGCGTCGACCAACCTCGGTGACCATCGGCTTTCCGAGGAATGCGCGACCGCTCTGACGAATTTCCTCCAGGCGTAAGCGTTCTTCCAGCGGGCCAATGAGATCTCGCTGACGAATGCGTACAACCATCCCCCAATGCGCAATGTCATTGGAGGAGAGGAATTGTCGCTGAGAATGGAGAAAATCTGGTACACGCACGAGAAACCCCTCCACATGCCCCGTATCCGGATGAACGACAGGCGCCTCTAAAAATGCCAGCCGCTCATTCGTATCGAGTTCGCAGACAGGCAGAGCACGACAGGTGGAAGCGCGGACATGCATGCGACCCCCAGCCTAGCGCATGGTTGAGTCAGCGTTTATATAGGAGATCATCAAGCCATAGATGCGGCAATTGCGATCCCGGTTTTTCGCCGCGATACTGCCGCCATCCCTTCCCTCCCTCCGATGTTCTCGCGCGCGTCCCTCATTCGTGCCCTGGTCCTGCCCTGCGCCCTGACAATGGTCCTGGCTGGTTGCTCGTCCGCTCCGCGGACCACGACCGCCTCGGGCAAGGCCCGCATCCCTGCGATCTGTAAGAAGTTCGCCTCGGCCGAGGAACAGCAGCAGTGCGCCGGCCGCTGGCAGGTGGCTCAGGACGACTGCAAGCGCGAAGAGGCCGCCGCCAAGGCCGATCCGAAAGCTCCGGCCGCTTCGAAGAAGTTCAGCCTGAGCAAGTGCATCAGCAAGAAGATGAGCCTTGCCGCCTCAGCAGCAAAGCCGAGCGGAGCCCGTGTATCGGCTCCTGCCGCCAACACCTCCTCCGCCCCGACTCGCCCCATGGCCCCCACCACGCCCCGTTCGGCTCCGGCCCGCACGACGAACGGCTGAGAACCATTCTTTGCCATATAAAGCCCGCTTCGGCGGGCTTTTTTAGACCCAGAATGCGGGTTGACCCTGGACCGGCCACCCCAGTACGCTCTGTGCGCCCTGGACGTGACGGAATGGCGTCGGGACGCTATTCTCCGCTGCGCGAGGGCTATACGTTTCACACTATTGGGCGACTAGCTCAGCTGGGCCGACGGCGCGAAAGCGCCGGCGCACATCAAAAGACGCGCAACGCGCTCCTGCCTGGGCCGGTACTCCTTCACAACATTGGGCGACTAGCTCAGCTGGTTAGAGCGCGACACTGATAATGTCGAGGTCGGCAGTTCAAGTCTGCCGTCGCCCACCACCCCCTCTGTCATCAACAGAACTGCTTTGCCGTGCGTCAGCACATAAAATGAGGCAGGCAGACGAAGACAATTTTCCCACGCAGAGAAGACAAGCATACTAGTCTATTCCTCAGCGACTGGCCGTCCCGTGGTCTCTCAGATCTCCATTTCCTCCGCCGGCGGCATCGCCTTCTCATACCGCTCCGCACGCTCCACCCAGCCATTGCGCTTGGCCTCCACCACCACGGCTTGCAGCTCGGCACGCAGGATCGAGCGGAAGATCTCGGGCTGATCCAACGACTGCGACAAGGGCAACAAGCCGTCGCTCCAAGTCTGCACGGCGGATGCCGCCAAGGCTTCACGCCCCCGATCGGCCAAGGGAAACAAGAGAGCGGCCAACAGTGATTCCTCCAGCGTCTGATCGGCGGCAACCTGCGGCAGGATGGCCAGCGCTGATGCCGTGGGCAGAAGTGGCAAGAGCGCATTGCCATGAGGCTGCATGGCTACTTCGATCGCCAGAGCCACAGAGGCACCGGGCAACCCGTCGCTCGCGGCGAGCAAGGCGGGCAGACGAGCCTGGCCGGTTATCGAAGCGAACACACCGGCATCACGGGCATGGGCGATGGCCGCCAAGGCACCGCTGGCACTACGCAGGAGCAACGCATCTTCCACATCGGCCAATAGGTCGGCTGCGCTCCGTTCTTGCCAGCGAACAGAGGCGGCCGGCAGCGTGAGGGCGGCGCTCCAAGGGTCACCGGCCTTCACGTCACGCGCCAATGGCAACGCCGACGGCAACGTAGCCCCAGAAAGCGCAAGCGTCGTGAAGGTCCGATGGACGGGCAGTGGCTGCGGCCGACGAGCAGTCCACCAAGCGAACAGGCCGTCATCGAGCGTGGGCAGGGCTTCACCGCTCCACTCCCAGCGCATGCCGGCAGGCACCGCTACCAGGTCGTGAGCCAGGCGGGCCAGGACAGGAGCGCTTACGGCCTCTACGGTCAGCACACCATCAGATCGACCAATCCGAGCGATGCCCGAAGCGACACGCAATCGCACGCCGGCGCTCTCCACCTCAACCATACCCTCCGCACGTACCAACACCGAGCCGGTGGCAGCCAAGCGGACAACCCCCTCTGCCACGGCCAACACGTCGCCCTGAACGCTGCCGCCGATGAGGCGCACCGGGGCATCGGTGAGCACCGAAGCGCGCACGGCAGCGAGAGGCGGGCCCGAAACCGTGCCCCAAATCATCATCAAACCAGCCAGCACCAACGGCGCAGCCACGAAATGGCGGTGCCGACGGGCCGTGCTGGCGGGAGTGGGGGTCATGTGGGTTTTTCTCACCATGATACCATATTTTAGCCACTCCCTCAATTGGGTGACCTCTTGCGAAAGAGGTGCGCAACGGACCACGATGGCGCCATGCGCATCTTGGGCATAGATCCCGGCCTGGCCACCGTCGGCATCGGCATGATCGAAGCGGACGGACCCGACCGTCTGTCGGCACCCGATTGGTGCGCCATCACCACCGAGGCAGGCCTGCCGCTCTCGGAACGACTACTGGAAATTCAGACTGATCTACGCGCGCTCGTGGCCGATTTCCAACCCGAGTTAGCGGTGGTGGAACGACTCTTCTTTGCCGTGAATACCCAAAGCGCGCTGGAGGTGGCCCAAGCTCGCGGCGTCATTTTGGCCGTGCTCGCGGAGGCCGGCGTGACCGTGCTGGAGCCTGCGCCGCTGGAACTAAAGCTAGCCATCACCGGCGATGGCCAAGCGGAAAAGGGACAGATGCAGGCAATGGTTGCCACCATCCTCACGCTCGACGAGATCCCCACACCCGCCGATGCGGCCGATGGCCTGGCATTAGCCATCTTCGGCGCGTCGCAATCAGTCCGGGGTCACGGAGCTCTCAGCCGTTGAGACAGATCCAGCTGCGACGTGCCAGGTTTGCCCCACTGGCTCGGGCAGAGGCAGCGCTGTTGTGGCAAGCACTTGGTAATCGGTGAGCGCCCTTAAGAGCAACGATTGATGACCCGCATCAAACTCGGAGAAGACGTCATCAAGCAAGATGATCGGCTTCTCGCCGCGTCGCAGATGTAAATAGGACACCTGCAGGAAAATCAACGCCACCAAACACAGGCGTTGTTGGCCGCGCGAGGCGAAGGAATGCAACGGACGACCGTTGGCGCGCACTTCCCAGTCGTCACGGTGCGGCCCGACGGTGGTGGATTGCAGTTCCAGGTCGCGGTTGCGGCAGGCTGTGAGGGCGCTAAGAAGAGCCGCCGGGGCGCCGTCGCCAATGGCATTCACACTTGGTTCGTACGCCAGCCGCACGTCTTCTCCCCCGCCCCAGCCTAACGATACACACTCCTGAGCCAACGACAGATTCAGCGTCTCAATCAGCCCAAGCCGCGCCGTCATAATGCCGCCGCCTGCCGCTGCAATCGCCTCGTCCCACGGCCGCAACGCCTCAGCCGTGGCGCGAGCCGGACCCTGTTTAAGCAGAGCATTGCGCTGCTTTAACAGGCGCTGATACTCCATGAGCGCACGCAGGTAGTCGGGAGACACCTGGCACAGCAGTTGATCCAAAAAGCGCCGGCGCTCTTGCGGCGGACCCACGAACAGGCCGAGATCTTCAGGAAAGAATGCCACCGTCGGCAACTGTCCCACCATGTCGGCCACCGACACACGCACGCCGTTCACAAAGCATCCCTTGCGTCGCCGCGGATGCAACTCCGACACTACTTCCAGCGCCAAGCGGTCGCCGCCGCCCGTCTCGAGCGCTGCCGTCAGTCGCGAGAAACCATCGCCCCAGCGCACCAAGTCTTCTTCGGCATCGGTGCGCCGCGATTTGAGGAGTGAAAGGATCTCCACCGCCTCCAGAAGATTTGTTTTCCCGCTGGCATTCTCACCCAGGAAGACGTGCAGCGAAGCACTCGAAAGATCGAGCGCCGTGCGCTCATGATTGCGGAACGCCGTCAGTTCGAGGGCCAAGAGCCGCACCGTCAGAGGGTAGGCGTCGCCGACGGGTTTTCCAACAGGGTACGACCTTCTTTTAGCACGCGTTTTACTAGATCGAGGTATGCCTTCCGTTTCACGAAGCGGGGCAGCTGGGACGGATCAATCCAAAGCGCACGATCGATCTCTTTGCCATCCACGGTCACCACCTCGCTGTGTGCCTCGGCAATAAAGAAGTAGATATGCTGACCGCGCACGTCATCGGGGCGAAAACGCCGGAATGACGCCGGAAATTCATACTTGTAGACCTCGCGACTCTGCCCGAGCAAGGTGACATTGGTCAGTCCCGCCTCCTCCGACAGCTCGCGCAACGCCGCCTGACCGGGCGTCTCGCCCGCCTCAATCCCACCCTGCGGCAACTGCCAGGCATCGCGACGGCGTGGCTTATGCAAAATGAGCATCTTTGCCGGACTGCGCGCGTCGGGCGCCGGCCGAAGCAGGACGAGGAGAGAAGCCGCTTGTCGATACACCTCTGGCACACGGCCAGTGTAGCGCCGGAAGGGGTGACCACCCTATGGATTCCCCGTTGCCAGGCACGCGAAAAAACACCCGGGAAACCTCGACGTTCAGAGGATTACTTGGAGTGCTTCTCTTCCTTACCCTTCACATCGACGATCTTGCGGCAGTTCGAGCAGAACTTCCGCAGCTTTTTCACCTGATCCTTCCAGCCGATTCCCTTGGAATTCTGGCGGTGATAGCGGACGCTACCGATGCGCTGAGCGCAATCAGCACAGGTCAAGCCGAACACTGTTCTCTTTCCACGAGGCATAGCCCGGTGATTCTACCGAGAATTTGACCGGGCGCAAGGTATGAAATTCGGGTAGCCGTGAAGCACTTAATTGTTATAAGGAAATAATTATAGTAATAAAGCAAGAAACGGCTTACGTAAGCAACTTCACAGGAGCAGTAAGGAGACTGAGACGGTGACAGATAATCAGAAGAAAGAGTCGCCTCCGCCGCCCGATCTGAGCCTAAAGAGGCGGCGAGGTCATCCACACCGTGGGCCGATCCCCACCGGCTTCAGCCACACGTCGTTCGCCACAAGGCCTCGGCCAGCGGTGACGCCGAGAAGTTGGAGTACCGCTTCCTCCTGCAGTCGATCCACAAGAGGAGATTGACGGCCAGGAAAGCCAGAATGTTTAGTTGCTCGTAAACGATACGAGATACTGATTTCCTTGGCGTGAAATCGTGAAACCCTGAGGATCGCGAATGGTCTGTCCATCGGCGGGTAGGGCTGCCACGGGCAGTTGGCGACCGCCGTCGACCGAAAGGATAATCGCCTGAGACGGACCGTCGTACGTAAACTGAATACTGGCCCGACCCGGCATGGGCGTAACATCTGGCGAGCGAACAAGTGGAGCAGGGGCTGGACTGCCAATGGCGGCGTATGAGGCGGCATAGGCCGAAACGGGCACCGACAAAGGTGACACCGGCAATCGGCGTGGATCGGGCGGGGGCGGAGGTAGTAGTGGCGGGCGCGGGATGGGCGCAAAAGCAGTGCGCCGATCCCAGAGCAGCGGATCGGCGGGGCGCAGGAACGGCGAACGACCCAACGACGGCAGACGATAGGGGGCATTCGGCAAGGGGTATGGCACCGACGAGTAGAGCATCGGCCGATACGTTGGGGGTACGCCGTACGGCGCTAGGCCCAAGCCCACGCCAGGAATAAACGCCGGCTGATTCATGCGCCAACCGGACGGCACGAAGGTCCACGGCACGCGTACCGCTCGGCTTTGCGAGAGATACGGGCTGACCATATTGCTCTCACGCAGCACGGGCCACATCGGACGCATGCCGTCCGGATAGCGGCCAACCATGCCCAGGCGCATGATGGCAATGGCCTCCGGAGACAAGCGGTTGGCATCCATACGGCCCATGACGCCATTCAAACGACCAAGCGTGGCGGCGTAGCGGGGGGCAATTTCCGGCGGCAGACGATGCTCCGGCAGTACGCCCATCTCGGGCCGGGGCCGAAACCCTTCTAGGCCAAAATTGCCAACGACGCGCTGGGCGACCAAGCGGGCTTCGCGGCCGACCGAGAACGGTAAACGCATCATTGGGAGGCGGAGTGGAGCGACGCAGCCTTGGTGGCGGCTTCGTATTCTTCGGTGGCACGCTGCAGATCGACAACAAGTGCGTCGCACACGTCGAGAGCAGCCTGATAACGATCCAGACGCTTCTGACGCTGTTCCAGCGTTTCGCCGATGGCGCGAGCATCCAGGAATGGCAAATTGACCGACATGAGATCGGGGTCGACGTCCGCCAAGATGGCGTCGAGGTACTCCTGCGGTCGGGACAACGTGGGATACGTCGTCGCAGTGGAGGATGTGGGTGTCACGACAAAATTATACCATTTTCTCGTATTTTCGGCAATCGCCTCAGTGACCGCTTTGTAAATAGTGGAAGACGCTGTTGGCCGCCACTGCCGCTTCACCGGCAGCCGTCGTGAACTGGGCGAAGGCGTTACTGCCGTTGGTCAAATCGCCGGCGCCGAAAACTCCCGGCACGCTCGTGCGCATGGCCGCATCTACATCGAGGAAGCCGCGCGCATCAACCGCACAGCCAAGGGTCTTGGGCAAATCGGTGGCCGGGTCGGCGCCAATCTCGATGAACACGCCGTCTACGGCGAGGACGTCTTGGCCAACATGAGCCTGATCGAGCTTGATGCCAGTCACTTTCTGGTCACCTTCAATTTCCAGAACATGGCGCTCGAGTACGAATTCAACATTGTCCTTGGCCTTCACGCGGTCAATCCAGAAAGGTTCAGCGCGGAAATCCTTTCGACGGTGCACGAGGTACACCTTCTTGGCGACCTGAGCGGCGATGGCCGCGCCCTCCACGGCACTGTCCCCTCCTCCGATGACAGCCACGGTCTTGTTGCGATAGAAAAATGCGTCGCACGTGGCGCAGTAGGTGACACCGCGGCCGGAAAGGCGCTCTTCGCCGGGTACACCAAGATGACGCTTACGCGATCCCATGGCGAAAATAACAGCCTTTGCCTCCACCACCGAACCGTCATCGAGCCGCAGGGCGAAGTGTCCTTCTTTTTTGTCGACACTCTTCACCCACGCCACTTTGAATGTGACCTGCTCAAAGCTGACGGCGTGATTCTTAAACTTCTCCATCAGGTCGGGACCACGGATTTCGATCTCACCCGGCCAGTTACCCACTTCGGCAGCGGTATTGCCAAGTCCACCCTCTTCACCTCCCACCAGGAAAACCGAGAGCTTATAACGGGCGCAGTAGATGGCAGCGGTATAACCGGCTGCGCCAAGGCCGATGATGGCAACGTCGTGCATGGGACTGGAGACTAAGGCAGGGGCGGCGGCGGCGTCAAAACTTCGCATCACGAAACGAGCAAAGAGGACACTGGAGCAGTTTTCAAAGCGAACGCGGCCAACAGCGAAAGAGGAGACAATATCTCCGACGGCGCACCATATGATGGATAATGACCCGACGGGGGTTCTCGATGGTGCCGGGAGAGGGACTTGAACCCTCAACACCTTTCGGTACGCGATTTTGAGTCGCGCGCGTCTGCCAATTTCGCCATCCCGGCACGCGGGCAGTATAGCACCGCTCCAGGTACAATCACGTCGTGCAGAAATACCAGGCCTTCATCATCGACTCCTACGAGCTAGACAGCGCCACGCGCGAGATCCGGCTGCATTACTCACTCGACGACAGTATCTTTTTTACCGAAACGTTCCGCCTCCCGCCAGAACTACCGCTACCTGAAACCCTCAGTCCAGCACTGGAGCGGCTCCTTGGCGCCCTGCATATCGCCGTCGGCGTCAGTTATTGGAAAGCAGCCTGCACGCCGCGCATCGAAGTGCGAACAAGCGAACTCGGACCAGCGTCGGCCGCGTTTTGGACCGAGGTGTATGAGAAGGGGCTGGGCGAATTCTTTTACCAGAACCAGATCGACTTCCGTGGACTCGTGCAGTTTGTCGTAACGGGAGCGGATCTGCCCGAGCAAGAACCGAAGCAGTCTGCCAAGAGCGCACTGGTGCCCGTGGGCGGCGGCAAAGATTCGGCCGTGACCATCGAACTGCTGCGCGAAGCCAACGTGCCAGTCACGCTCCTGCGCGTGGGCGGCCATCCGCTCATCGACGCCTTTGTGGCCGAAGCCAAACTCCCCTGCCTCACGGTGGAGCGCGTGATCAGCGAGAAACTGCTGGAACTCAATGCGGCCGGCGCACCCAACGGCCACGTTCCCGTGACGGCGATCGTGTCGATATTGGCTCTGGTGGTAGCAGAAATGCGTGGCGACGGCGCGGTGGTCATGAGCAACGAATCGAGCGCCAACGAGGAAAACGTGGATTATCTAGGCATGGCCGTGAACCACCAGTGGAGCAAGAGCCTGGCCTTCGAACGCGGCCTACAAGCCGAACTGCGGCGAGCGAGTGTGAGCACGCGCTACTTCAGCGTATTGCGGCCGCTCAACGAACTGCAGATCACTCGTCTCTTTGCACAACACGAGCACTATCTAGACCTTTGCACGAGTTGTAACCGCAACTGGACGCTCACCAGGCAACGCCCGAACGAGAAGTGGTGCGGCACCTGCCCCAAGTGCGCGTTCGTCTTCCTGCTCTTGGCCGCCTTCATCGACAAGCCACCCCTCATCGAAGCCTTCGGCGGCAAAAACCCGCTCGATGACCCAGCGCTGCTACCGCTCTACCGCGAGCTACTCGGCATCGCCGGCCATAAACCCTTTGAATGCGTCGGCACACCCGCCGAGACGATCGCCGCTTTTTTGCTAGCGCAAGAACGCGGCCAGTGGGACGACGCCGCGGTGATGCGTATGTTTGCCACCGACGTGATGCCTCACCTTCGCGATCCGCACGGCGCCGTGGACGCCGCCTTGGAAGCCCACGCCGAACACGCGATCCCCTCCGCCTTCCTCACCTCTCTCCATGCGCCTCGCTAACCTCGCCGGCCGAAACGTCTGCATCATGGGCTTTGCCCGCGAGGGACAGGCCGTACTGCGCGCCATCGAGCGACTGGGGATCGATTGCGACGTGACCATCGCCGATCTCAATCCCGAGCTTGAGGCGACAGCGCCGCAGTATCACCAACAATTGGGTGAACGCTGGCTGGAGAATCTCCACCGATTCGACGTGATCATTAAGGCGCCAGGCGTTCCGCCAACACCGCCCATTGAGGCCGTACGCGCGAAGATCACGTCGGCCACGCAACTGTTCTTCAACGAGGCGCAAGCGACTGGTGCCACGATAGTGGGAATCACAGGTTCCAAGGGCAAGAGCACCACCACCGCCCTCATTCACGCACTGCTCATGGCCGCCGGACTGGATGCGCATCTGGTGGGAAACATCGGCCGACCAGCCCTCGATGACCTGCCACTGGCCCATTCTAAGGCCATCTTCGTCCACGAACTGAGCAGCTATCAGTTGGCCGACTCGCGCATTCGCCCGAACATCGCCGTGATGACGGCCTTCTTCCCCGAGCACCTCGACTACCACGGCTCGCTCGAAGCTTATTGGCAGGCAAAAGCGCGCATCGCCCGTTTTCAAGAGGAAACCGACGCGATCGTGTTCAATGCCGCCTGTCGTGATTGTGAACGTTTGGCCGCGCTGTCACCCGGTCGCAAGATTGGGGTAACAATGAAGGACTCACCGGTGGTTCTGGATGAGATCAAACTGCGCGGCGTGCATAACCTGGGCAACATCGCCCTTGCATCGGCCGTGGGCGACCTGTTCGCGATCCGCAAAGACGTGCAATTGCCGGTCTTCCGCGAGTTTGCGGGTCTCCCCCACCGCCTACAACCCGTGGGCGTGTATCAAGATATTGAGTGGGTCGACGACGCTATTTCCACTACGCCTGAGTCGGCAGTAGCCGCATTGGACGCCCTGGGCGCACGAGTGCGCGCCATCATTGTGGGCGGACAAGACCGCGGCGTCGACTTTGCCGTGCTGGGCAAGCGCTTAGCCACATCGGCCGTGCGGACGGTCGTCCTCTTCCCCGGTAGCGGCCCGCGCATCCGCCAGGCCATCGAGGCGGCCGGTGCCACGCCGATCTTCATTGACGCGACCGATATGGAAGCCGCCGTGACCGCCATCGTGAAGCACACGCCCAAGGAAGATCCACCCGCCATCGCCCTACTCTCAACCGCTTCACCCAGCTACGGCATGTTCAAAAATTTTGAACAAAAAGGTGACGTCTTCACCCACTACGTACGGGCGCTAGGCTCCCCACGCGCATGACCAACAAAGTCGTCTATCTATTTCGACACGGCGAGGTAGAGCAACGTTATGAGGGTTGCTACCGCGGCACCATCGACTGCGAGCTGAGCCCGGAGGGCGTGGAGATGTCGCTCAGGACTGCGCGTTTTTTGCTGCAGAAGCGCATTGAACGCGTGATCACCACGGGTATGAAGCGTACCGACATCGTCGCCCGCAAGCTGGCACCGCACGGCATTCCTCACACGCTCATCACAAACCTACGCGAAATGCACCTGGGCGAGTGGGAAGGCATCAAGAAAACCGAGGTGCGCCAGCGCTGGCCCGAGCTGCACGCTCGCCTGTTGGCCAGCGACATCGATGTAGAACTACCCGGCACTACGGACACACCCCGGAAACTCCGCGAGCGCGTGGCCGCCGCCTGGCGTCAGATCGTGGCGTTGTCCGAGGAACGAGTGGGTGTCGTGGCGCACGCCGGCGCCAACGCCATCCTGCTCAGCCAACTCAAAGGCTTACCACCAGAATTCGTGTTGCGTGTAGGCGCCATGAGCGAAATCCTCGTGGAAGAGGGCGTCGTACGCGTGATCCGCGAGAACGTCGATATCAGCGGCGAGCTGGAGTGATTAAGCGGCAACCGAACCGTCACCCACCGTCACCTTGGCGACGCGAATCACCTTACCCTGAAGCTCATAGCCGTCTTCGAGCACGGTCACGATCACGTCTGCAGCACCGGGGACGGCGGCAATCACCTCGTGACGTTCAGGATTGGCACGCTGACCGACCGACTCGATCTTCTGCAGGCCGATCTCCCCGAGGATTTTGAGGAGATTATGCTCAATGGCCAAGACGCCCTTGGCCCACTCATCACCCTTGAGCGCCTCGGGCAAATGACCGGCGGCACGTTGGAAATTATCAACAACGGGCAAAAGGCGTTGGAGCAGGTTCGCAACAGCAAAGACACCGAGTTCCTCACGATCGCGCTCAAGGCGGGCCTTGGCATTCTGCAAATCGGCCTGGGCCCGGGCGGCCACATCCTTAAACTTCTCTGCCTCCACACGGGCAGCCTCGGCGGCTGTCAGTTGCTCACGCAAGGTGGCCACCTCCCCCTCTAGGGCCGCGATCTTGGCGGCCTCTAGCGGGTCGCCGACGGGATTCTGAGCGTCGTCTTTGGTCATGCGCTGACCATGGTACTCAAGTCTGAAAGGGTGGGAAATGGTCTTCCCCCGGAAACTGGGCTTGGGCATACTCGGCGAGCCGCACGGGCATGTCACGGTAGCCCAGCACGGCAAGCTTGCGAGCCGCGTCAATAAAAGAGCACCTGCTCGCTTGATCCAGATCATTCCCCAGCAACGTCGAACGTGTCACGGTAGCTCAGTTGGTAGAGCATGGGACTCATAAGCCCAGGGTCGCCGGTTCAATCCCGGCCCGTGACACCATTGCTCTATTCGCAGGAGCCGCTCAGCTTACCGACCGGGCAAAATCATCACAGAGATAATCCACCACGTGACAGCCATGGCCCACGCCAGCAATATCCCCGAAAAAGTGAGCCACTGAATCCACTTTTTTTGCGCGTACAAGACACGGAAAGCGAGTGCATGTGCAACAACAAGACAGACTGGCCAGAGCCAAGTGGCAATGATCGCCGCACCCCATTGATAGGTGTCACTGCCGTTCCCGGGCAACGAATTGAAACTCTGATATCCGAGGTAACCCGCGCCAAGAAGTTGCAAGGCTGCATCCCCCAGGGCGATAACGATTGCCCCGGGAAGCCCAAGCAAGGGGATGAACCCCACGATCATGAGCGCCAGAGCCATCAGAACAACAGTCGATACTCTCCACTGGCCACGCGGAGTGAGAAAAATCTTGCGGACAAAGGACGGCATACTGGAATGATAGCAATGATAATGAGTGTTTCTGATGGGACTGTCTCTTGATGCAAGGAGATCCGAAACGGGCAGCGCCCATGCGATGTGCGCACGGCCACCCCCATCCTCAGTCGGCACTGACGCTGCTGGCTGGATTCGGCGGGACGAACCGGAGGGCTGCAATGATCTTCTGGAAATCAGCGATGCCGTCGGCGTCTATTCAAATTTGAAAGAAAAAAAGCACCACACTTGTATACCTGAGAAAAAGGCAGAATCGGTGTATTAAGAGTATGTATTGGCTGGCATGGTTGCTTCGGGCATAGTCATCGCCGATGGATTTCTTCCTGATCATCATCGCCGCGCTCTCGTTCATCTGGGTGCAGTTCTTCCCGGATGCGCGTCCGCTCGACCCCGAACCGATCGTCGCCACCTTAGAAGAAAATGTACTACCGGCGGGGATGGCGCAGGTCGGTTTCACCTTCAACACCGGGGGCGACCAATTGGGCATGAGAAAGGAGGCAGGACTGGGCTGGGTCGTGCATTACGGCAATACGTACCACTATCAACAGTTTGAAAGCTGCGGAGACGACATGGGCACGGATAACACGACCATCTTCCCGCTGACGATGACGTGCGACGGGCGCCTGTTTAAGCTCGCTGTTGACGGCCAGCTCGTCACCGTGACCGAGGTGGACGAGCAGGGGGTGATCATTCGGCGCATCGCCGAAGTATCGCTCCCAGAGACCATCACCAACGTACAACCGGACACAGAAAGTGAACTGGACTGGGCGGCATATGACCTGCGGCAGAAGGAACGTCAGCGGAAGATGGAGGAGAAAGAAGAGCAGATGCAAAAATTGACAAAAAATTCAGATAGTTTTAAATAAACTAGTGCGCCCCATTCCTCTTCCGCCCGACCACCAGATCGATCCCGCCGAAGTGAAGGCTGCCCGCCGGCTCCTGCACGCGACGGACACCAACAACATCCTCTGCCAGCGCGCCGACGCGCTCGCACGGGTTGTCGCCTTCGTGCGGTCACTGCGCCTGGAGCTCGGTGAGGTGCTACTCGTGGAATGCGGCGCCCATCAGCAAGATCCACCTGTGGAGGATGACTGGGAATACAACCCGGCCATTAGCCATTTCTTAGCTCTCCATGGTGACGAACTGGGCGTGGAGTACCGCGCCTTCGATCCCGGCTACAGCCCCGAAAACCTCGACCGCGAGTTTGCCGACGGCCTCGCCCAGGAGTCGCTCCACAGGCCGCCGCTCTTCACCCGGCGCCCCGAGCTGGTGCCCGTGTTGGCCAACCGCGTGAAGGCGATCAGCCTCGCTACCTACGATGATGTTGTCCGCGCCGTCAGCGAGACTCCGAAACCCGTCGTCCTCTTCTCGAACCATGTCTTGAACGACCCCGACCGCACCGACGAATTCCCCTTCTGGCAGCTGCCGGGGCTGCACTACCACAGCACGTCCCTGCTGGAGATGGCCGATATCCTCTCTGCTGATGAAGAAGCACCCGAGAAACCTCGCCACGCCGAGGACATGACCGCCGCCGTGTTCAAGACCATCGCCGGCAAGGGCAAGCCGCACATCGAGCGCTTCAAGCAAGTGTTCGGCGTCGCGGCCGACGTGCGTCGCGCCTTCGGTCGCGACATGCTTATGCGATACTGGTGGTCGACCGCCGAATAAGACCCATGAACGGAGGCCGCCATAGCAATCCGCAATCCACCGCCTTGTGACACGACACAGAAGACGCGAGAATAGACCGCGATGATCGAATTGCAACGAAAACTCATGGGCGATCGGCTACGCAACGAAGCCTTCGCGCACGCCCTCGACGCGGCCATCATTCCCACCGAGAGCACCGTCACCGACCTCGGCGCGGGCACCGGCTTCTTAAGCGCGCTCGCCCTGCAGCTCGGCGCGAAGCGCGCCATCCTCTACGAGGCCGGCGAGATCAGCGCCATCTGCGCCGACTTCATGAAGAAGAACGGGCTCAAGGATTGGACGCTCATCCGCCGCCACTCCGAGGAGGTGAAGGATCCGGTCCGCACCGACATCCTCGTTTCTGAGACGCTCGGCAACTACGCCTACGAGGAGCACATCGTCGAGATCTTCCGCGACGCCAAGCGCTTCTTGAAGCCCAGCGGCGTGATCATCCCCTCTAAGGTGGAGCAGTTCGTCTCGCCGGTGGTGACGCCGCGCCTGTGGGAGGAGATCAACGTCTGGGACCGCGTCGGCTACGGCCTCGATTTCTCGACCGCCAAGAAACTGACGCTCAACAACATGTACGTGAAGACCGTGCTGCCGGGCGAGCTACTCGGCGCCGGCCACGATGCCCGCGTCTGGGACACGCTCCTGGCCGAGGATCCCGGCTCCAGCCGCCGCGGCGGCCGCGCCGCTTGGACCGTGGCCGAGACGCAGACCATCTACGGCTTCTGCCTGCACTGGGACGCCCTGCTCATGCCCGAGATCACCCTCTCCACCGACCCGCGCAGCGAGGCGACGCACTGGGAGCAGATCTTCCTGCCGCTCAGCGAGCCTTTGGAGGTGCACGCCGGCGAGAGCCTGCACGTCGAGATCAAGTCCGACACCCGTTACGAGGTGGGCGTTCGCGTGCAATGGACGGCCGAGCGCTGCGACGCCAAGGGTGAGGTGCTGGCCAGCTGCGCAATGGATATGAAGAACGGCTGGATCGGCTAAGATGACAGCGATGCGCACCACACTCCTGTGCCTGCACGGCTGGGGCGGCAGTTCCACTTCATTCGCCGCCCTGAAGAAAGAGCTAGAAGACAGCGACATCGACGTGCTGGCGCCCGATCTGCCGGGCTTTGGGGCAGAGCCAGAACCCAAGCGTCCGTGGCATACGGTTGATTATGCCCAGTGGGTCGTCGATTGGCTGACGAAGAACCGCAAAGACAACGGCCCTCTGCTACTCCTCGGTCACAGCCACGGCGGCCGCATCTCGCTTCTGCTATGCGCCGGTGAGGCACTGAAGCCGACGCATCTCTTCTTGTGTGCACCGGCCATCAACCGCCACGGCCGCTACCGCCTGCGCCGCCAGATCGGCTACGCGCTCGCCAAGTCGGGCAAGGCGATCCTCTCGCTGCCTGGACTCTCGCTACTCCTACCCTTCGGCCGGCGCCTGCTTTACAAACTGATGCGCGTGCACGACTACGAGCGCGCCTCGCCGCTCATGCAACAGACACTCGTACTCGTAACGCGTGACGACATCACGCCGCTGGCCGCGCACATCACGATTCCAACCGAACTCTTCTGGGGCGAGGACGACCGCCAGACCCCCATCGAGGACGGCGAATTCCTAGCTGAGACGATACCGAAGGCGCGCCTGCACCGCTTCGCCGGCGTGCGCCACGCCGTGCACCGCGATCGCGCTGCCGAGATCGCCGCCGCCATTCGCAAGGCAGCCGCGGCCTGAGGCCGAAAAGACCGGACTCTCGCCTGGAAAAGGGCTACAATCAAGGCCTGTGACCTCCGTCCTTGCGCCCACGCTGGCCCTGCTCGCCTGCTTCTCGCCACTACTGACGTGCCTGTGGCTCTTCCAGTTGAAAGAGTGGCGTCTGGATCGACTCCAAGAGCACCTGCGTCGCGACGGCATTCTTGTCGCCATGGGCGGACGCGTGCGCCCGATTCTCGTGACCGTCGCGCTCCTAGCAGTCGTCATCCCCACCTACGGGCCAATAGCCGGAGACGCAGCAATAGGACTATTGGCACTACTCTCCATCGGCCAGATAGCCAGCGGCCGCCAGCGCCTGCCTGAGTGGACGAAAAAGGCCGCGCTCATCGGCGTCATCGCTTGCGGCATCATCGCCGGAGTCACGTTTGCCTTGAGTCTCGCCTTCCCCGTCGCTCTACTAGCACTGCCGTTGCTCCAGCTGGCAACGGTACTCGCCGCCTGGGCCGTGGTGCTGCCAATCGACCAACGCTTGCGCCGCCGTGTCTTCGCCGCGGCAGCAGCACGACGAACCGCGCTCCCGGGACTGCGGCTGGTCGGCATTGTGGGAAGCGTCGGCAAGACGACAACAAAAGAGCTGGTGAAGGCCGCGCTGGCAGACGTGCATCCGCTCGTCACACCGGCGCACGTGAACACCGAGCTAGGACTGGCCAACTGGTTCCTGCGCGAAACAGCCGGGTTCGGGCCGAACGAATCACGACCAGTCGTGGTGGAAATGGGCGCCTACAAGAGAGGTGAAATCGCCATGATCAGCGCAATCCTGCGGCCATCGATCGCCGTGGTGACAGCCTTGGGCTCGGACCACCTGGCACTGTTCGGCTCCGAAGAGGCCATCGTCGACGCCAATGCGGAAATTCTCGCAAACCTGCCCGCCGATGGGACGGCCATTCTGTTCGCAGACAGTCCAGCAACGGCCAGCCTTGCCGGTCGTGCCCATCGCACCATCCTCGCCGGCACCGTCCACGAAGCCAACGTGCGTGCGACCGACGTGCATGAGACTGCGCACGGCCTCACTTGCACCATCGACGGACAACCGACACATCTTTCCCTGCGCGGAGTGCACAACGCCGGTAACGCCGCCGTGGCCGTGGCCGTCGCAGACACGCTTGGCGTCCCACGAGCCAAAAGCTTGCCTCACTTGGCCCAAGCCACCGGACTGGCCGGCACTTTTCAGGTGACCCACGAGAATGGCATCCGCATCCTCGACG
>CAZYNU010000006.1:10249-11467 GCA_964648045.1 uncultured Candidatus Peribacteria bacterium | reverse complement strand
ACGACACCTACAACATCAGCCCCCTCAGCCTGCGCGCGGCACTCGCGTGGTCTGAGTCGCAACCAGAGCGTCCGCGCATTTTGCTTACCGCCGGCTTGCTGGAACTGGGCCGCGAAGAAGAACGTTTCATGCGTGAACTCGGTACCTTCGCCCGGGGGAAAATTGAGCACGCAGTAATCATCGGCAATCAGAGTGAAAAAGCCCGTCAGGCCTTCATCGACGGCTTCGGCCAACCGGTCTGGAGCGAACTCAGAGTCGCCCTTGAGCCGGGAACGCTCCTGCTATGCGTAGGCCGTTTGCCACGCGCTACAATCCGCTCGCTTCTCCCTTGATGGAACGCCTCGCCCCCATTCACCACACGTTCGCACCGCTCGCCGATGGGCGCCAGCGCCTGCGTGCCTTGGCGTACCTTCTCTTACCCCATCGCTGGCTCGATGGGCCATCCCGAAGCGAACTGGAACGAGAAATTGGTGCTACTTTCGGGGGCGAAGCAATCGGCTTCGGTACGGGCCGCGAGGCGCTACTTGCACTCTTGCGAGCGCTGCGCATCCGCCCCGGCGAAGAGGTGATCGTGCAGGGATACACCTGCGTGGTCGTGCCTAACGCCATTGCCGCCGCTGGCGGTACCGCCGTCTTTGCAGACATCGACCCCGACACACTCAATCTGAACATAGAAGAAGTGCGCCGCGCCATCAGCCCGCGTACGCGCGCCATCATCTGCCAGCATACGTTCGGCATTCCTGCCGATACCGCCGCCCTGCGGGCGCTCTGCGACGAGCATCAACTGGCACTCATTGAGGACTGCGCCCATATCCTGCCCGACAACACTGGCCCGATTGACGTTGGCAGCCGCGGCGACTTTCTGTTGCTGAGCTTCGGCCGCGACAAGGCAATTTCGGGCGTAAGTGGCGGCATGATCGTGTCGCGACATAAGAGCCTGACCCAAAATCTGCGCGCGCAACAGGCCTCCGCCCGCCGTTTATCACGCAGCGCGGTGGCCCGCTTACTGCTCTATCCCCTGCTCTACGGCCTGGCCAAGCCGATGTACGGCTTTGGAGGCAAGGCACTACTGGCCGGCGCCGCGCGGCTAGGACTGCTCCCGCGCATCGTCAGCAGCGAAGAAAAAGAAGGCCTGATGCCCCCTGCGGTCTCCCCGCTTCCCAATGCCTTGGCGGCCCTAGCACTCGACCAGTGGCGACGGCGACAGCAACTCAACGA
>CAZYNU010000006.1:0-10239 GCA_964648045.1 uncultured Candidatus Peribacteria bacterium | reverse complement strand
GAGCACAGCGTGTTTGGCACCGACCAACCTAACGACGCACTGCCCGTCGGCGTACGCGACGGGTTGCCACTGCAGAAGCTGCCGCTGTTTGTGGCGGACGCTCAGGGTATCCGTCGCGCGCTCAAAGCCAGAAACATCCACCTCGACGACGGCTGGACTGGCTGCGTGATCTGCCCCGATTCAGTCCACTTGGAGAATACCGGCTATCAGTGGGGACAAGACCCAGAGGCCGAACGCCGCTGCCAGCAGATCCTCTCACTACCCACGCACCCCACCATGACGGAAGCCCAGCTCAAAGAGTTGCTTGCCATCCTGGCACCGCTGCTCCTGCTGCATGCCCGCGTCGACGTCTCGACTCCCGCTTCCATTGCTCCTACCGCATGACCGCCTTCTCCGTCCGACCGTCTACCTCGCCCGACGCTTGGGATGCCTTCCTGGCCCGCCAGCGCTTTCGCCCCTTCCTACAAAGTTGGACGATGGGTGACGTCTACGCCGATATCGACCAGCCACCGATTCGCCTGGAGGCGATCGATGCCAAAGGCGAGCTCGCAGCCATTGCCTTCGCCCACCTAGTCCCCGCCCGCCGCGGCCGACACCTGTCAGTGCCCTACGGACCCGTGGGCGACCTGGCCGCGTTCCCGGCACTCTTCGAGGCGCTGGCCAAGGCGGGACGCGAGCAGGGTTGCGCCTTCGTGCGCGTGAGCCCGCACCTGCCGCGGGGCACGGAGATTCCGCTTGGAGGTCTCACGTCGATCCGCTCACCGCTGCATCTGCTGGGCGAAGAGATCTGGTACCTGCCCCTGCGCACACCGAACCCTTGGACCACCGACGGCGACAGCACCTCACGCCAGGCCGAGGCAATGCTCATGGAGTGCCGCAAGACGGCCCGCAATCTCATCCGCCGCGCCGAGAAAGACGGCGTGACCATCGAGATCGCCCAGTACCCAGACGTCGCCCTCAAAGAATTCATCCGCCTCCACGACGAAACCCGCAAACGCCACGGCTTCACGCCCTACGGCAACCGCTTCTTCCGCGCCCAAGTCGAACGTTTTGCTAAGAAGGGGCAGGTGACGGTGTATCTCGCACACTATCAAAACGAGGTGATCGCCGCCTCGGTGCACATGACCGCTTTCGGCGAGACGAGCTACCACCACGGTGCCAGCAGTGCCGCCCACAGCAAGATCCCCGCCAGCTACCTACTGCAATGGCGCGCGGTGGAAGACGCCCTCAAGCGCGGCGACCGCGTGTACAACTTCTGGGGCATCGCCCCCACACACGTCGATGCTGAGGGCGAACGCCGCCTGCTCGATAAGAACCACCCCTTCGCGGGCGTCACCACGTTTAAGACCGGCTTCGGTGGCGAACTCCTGCCACTGGTCCACTGCTTCGACATCCCCCTCTCGCCGACCTACCGGCTAACACGTCTGTTTGAGCAATTCCGGAAGTGGCGACGAGGCTTCTAAGCTGACGACCACGGGCTTTTCCGCTACAATAGTGAGGATGCCCGAGACCAACACCCCGCCCACCGTCCCCACGCCCGCTGCCGATCCAGTCGGTTCCATCGACGCGCGTTTAGACAGGATGATCGAGATTCTCGACCACATGAACCGACGCGACCGTTGGCGCACGATCGGCGGATTCATCCGCGGCCTGGTAGTCATCATCCCCACGCTCGTCATTATCCTTAGCTCCATCTACCTGTATCTCTACGGTTCGGATTTAGTGCAGACCTTCATCCAGGAAACCACGAACCAGGCCGCGCAGCAGGCGCAGGAATCGTTCATGGATCGCATGTTGGAAGGCTTCCAAATGCCGCAGCAACCGATCTCTCCACGCGGACGGTGATCAGATGATCACTGCCCGATGACCAGCCTCGAAACCTCTTCGGGGAGCATGCTCGTGGCGATCGGCAGACTCGGTAAGCGCAGGAATTGCGCGCGGCGGAACGTTTTCTCGGGTGAGCCGCCAACGCCGAACAGATAGCCCGCGGCAGCTGCGCGCTGCATGACACGATCATTCACCCCAGCCTGTGGGTACGACACGGATTGCACATCAGCCCCGGCCTCTTGAAGCAGCTGACGGCTCTGGCGAAGCTCCAAATCAAGCTGCGCGTCGGTGAGCGAGCGCAAGTCGTCGCCGGTGTGACCGGCCGAAGCGATGTCGAAGCCCTGCACGCCAAGTGCATTGATTGTCTGCTGCGTAATGCCGCTCAAACTCACGTCCTTCGTCTGAATGAAGAGCGTCGCCGTGGCACCAGCGGTGCGAATGGCGCTGGCCGCCGGTCCGATAGCCTGAGGTGTAACGCCAATCACGGTCAAAATGGCTGACTTGGCGGGAACGGTGGCCCCCTTCTCCACCATCGATCCGAATTCCTTCAGAGTGAGCAACGTCACGCCGTCGGCCTTGAGCCGCTTGATGTGCGTCCCCAGCGCCTCGGCCGCGCCGGTCTGCGACGCGTTATACTGGAGCACCGGAACATCGAAGCTCTCCTGGCGCACCGTCATCGGCGGCAGGAAGGCCTTGAGATACTGCGTGGAGACGAAGCCAGTCTTGCCGTTAAACGGCACCTGCGCCCACTGACCATTGACGGAGAGCGGCCGCACGAAGGATTGACCAGGCAATTCGCCAAGCTTCTCACCGGTCTTGTCGGCGGTAGCGCGCACGTTCAGAAAGGCGAAGTCGACGAACAGCAGGCCATCGTAGCGCTTCTTCACTTCTTCCAGTTTGTCGGAGCTGACAAGTAGCGACACATACTGCAACGAGACGAAACCTTCTTGGCCGGCCGGCGTGCGCACGCGCGCCCAGGCAGCATTCGGCAACTCCACCAGGTCGAGAACCGTGCCCTGATTGATGCGTACAAGCAGCTTGGAATCGCTATCGGCACGCTCACGCAGGTTTACGAAGGCATTGGTGACGGTCACGCGATCTTTACCATCGCTGGCATCGGCCTCGGCACGCACGGCGTTCCAACGCGACACCAAGGCCGGATCGATGGCCGTCAAAACGGCACCCGTCGCGCTCGGCGGCAGGGCGGTCAGCGTGACCCCGGTACCAGCAAAGGCGGAAGACGAAGACGACGAGAGTTGTACGCCCAGCACCGCGCCCGTGGCATCGGTATCGGACGCACGCACCAATTGATCGAAGCGTGCGGCGTCGTCGGCGGTGAAGACGAATTCCTTGTCGTCCGTCGCGCTGTTTGAGGAACAACCGCTCAGAGCAAGACCCGCAGCGATCGCCAGGAGAATGGTGACGGAAGCCGGGTGACGGGATGATGAAGAGTGGGACATGGAGGGGAGGGTTACATGCGTTCAGGAAGCTTGAGCGTGAGTAGTCTAGCGCCAGTCTCCAGGACGGACGCAGTGACAGACGTGAGGTGAAGACGCAAAACTCGCGTTGGCCCCTCGCTAGTCAGGATGGGTGCCGCACCGTAGAAGGCGTTGAACTCTTGACTGAGACGAATCAAATACTGGGCCAGCGTGTGCGGCAAACGCTCGTGGGTGGCCGCCGCCAAAGCCTCTGGGAAAGTGCGCAAGGCAGCCACAAGAGCGCGATCGTGCGCTTCCAACGTGGGTACTTGGGAAGGTAACGGGAACGAATCGCCCCCAGCCTTGCGCAGCACCGACTTGGCGCGGGCGTAGGAGTACTGCAAGTACGGGGCGCTGACGCCATCGAAAGAGAGAAACTTCTCCCAATCGAACACCAGCTCCATCTTTCGATTCTGACTAAGGATGCCAAAGACCAACGCACCCACGCCGATCATTTCTGCCAACACCTCCGGATCATCGGTCTGGATCGCCTCACCACGCTCCTTGATGACATCGCGCGCACGCTCCACCGCCTCGTCGAGCACATGCTCCAATTTAAGGACGGTCCCCTTGCGCGTGCTCATTTTGCCATCGGCAAAGCGCATACGGCCAAACAGCACATTCTCGAAAGTTGGCAGCGTCCAGCCAAGCTGTCCGCAGGTGGCCACCAACTGCTCGAAGTGGAGCTTCTGGGCGATGTCCGTCAGGATGTACACGGCCTTCGGCGCATACTCTTCCATGCGGTATTTCATCTGCGCCAAATCACGAGTGGAGTAGAGTGTCGCGCCGTCACCTTTCACAATCAGATAGGGCGGCAACTTACTCTCCTCGGGAAAGACGGCGATGAGCGAACCTCCCTCCCCTTCCTGAAACACACCTTTCTTCTTTCCTTCCTCGATCACCGCAGTCATCTTGTCTTCGTAGAAGCTCTCGCCCAAATCGAGATCGAAACGCACTGAGAGCCGATCGTAGATCGATTGCAACGACTGCTTCGTGACAGCCACCACCTGGCGCCAGAATTCGCGCATGTCCCTGTCTCCTTGCTCAAGCTTTCGGAAGGCCGCGCGCCCCTCATCTTCTAATTCCGGGTATGACTCGGCCTGGCGGTGAAACATGACATACAGCTCGAGCATTTCATCAAGCGTGCAGTCTTTGGGAGGCTTCGTCCCCCACTTGGCGTAAGCAACGGCCAATTTGCCGAACTGCGTCCCCCAATCGCCGAGATAATTCCAGCGAATGACCGTCTCGCCAGCATGCTCATACAGGTTGCCGACGGCCTGGCCCACCACGGTACCGATGATGTGGTGGATGCCGAGCGGCTTGGCGATGTTGGGCTGCGAGTACTCCACGATCACCGGCGCGGCGCCTTTTTTGGCACTCTTCGGCTGCAGGGAAGCAAGTGTATCGGTCAATCCAGCGAGCAGCGCTGGAGCAGTGAGCGTCACATTCACGTAACCCGGACCGGCCACATCGGCTTTCTCCACATCGGGATGCGAGGCCAACGCCTCGGCCAACGACTGCGCCATCTCCTTTGGATTCTTCTGCAACTGCTTACCGAGCTTGAGCGCTACCGGCGTACAGACATCGCCAAATTGCGCGTCGCTCGGCGGCTGCCACGGCACCTCTACACCCACCAATCCATAGGCAGAAGCGAGGTGATCAGCCGCTGCTTGAGAGAGGGGAAGAGACATTGCTTGAACAAATATGATACTCAGTTGTTCGAGCGGTACTGTACCAGTTCAAAAGGCTTTTGAAAGAGGAGGAAAATTTCGGTATCCACTTTCTTTGGCGCAAAGAAAGTGGCGAAAGAAACAGGCCGCCCGGTTGAGGGATGAAAGACGACGAGTCATCCATGGGGGTGCCGTAAGTATCAAATGTGATACCATGAGAACCGTGCGACGTTCCTCCTTTCTCGTCCCGGCCCTACTGCTTCTAGCGGCGTGTTCGTCGAAGCCGGCACCGATCTCTGGAACCGGCGCAGTGCAGGCCGTGCTGCCCGTGCTTGAGGCCGTCGGCCACGCCACGGCGCTGAGTGGCACCGATTCGCTCCTCGCCCAGTCCGGCCGCCCGGCCGCGATGATGGGCGTATTCGCCGCCGACTACCTAGACAGCCGCAGCCTCAGCCTGGCGCAGTCGGCACTCATGGGTATCCGCGCACAGCAGCGCATCGATGAACTGAACGATCCCGTGGCCGGTTCTGCCGCGACGGTCTACAGCGTGATGCAAGAATTACAACTCGCCGCCAATCTCGACGTCTCCGATCTTCTCAACCGATCGACTGACCGCGCCAAAACCCTCGACGACTATGTGCGCGATCTGAATGCGATCATCCAGAAAGGCGCTCGCACCAACGATGCGCTCGCCGCCGAAATCGTCAGTCTCACCGACGAGCGAAAAACGGTGCAGGCCAACATTACCGCCCTAGGTAAAAGCCAGAAGGAAGCTACGCAGAGCAGCAATTTTCAAGTCGCTGGCGAAATCCAAGCCAAGCTTGATGCCGCGCAAGCCCGCCAAGATGAGATTGACCGCCAACTACAGGCCGACAAGGAAGCCCAAAAAGCCCTCGGCACCATTGGGGGCGTGGCCGTGGCCCGCAAGACGGCCATCGAAGCCAACCGTGAAGTGCTCATTGCCGGCTTAAAAGTGGTTGATTTGCCGGAAACGGGCAATTTGGGCGTCCTTCAGACGAGTAGCGGGTCTCGCAGCAGCAAGCAGAGCCCATTCCGCGACTTCTGAGCGATTGTTGAAGAAGGCGTTCTGTGCTACAATAAGAGGATTTCCGACACTCCCACCCTCACCCCGGCCCCGGCTCCCGCCGACCCAAAATCTCGCTCGAGCACCGTGCTCAGGGCCCTCGATGAGCTGCTCGGGATTGAGCGCGACGCCGCCTCGGTGCTGAAAGAGAGTGAAGATGAACGCCTGACGAACGACGAAAAGCAGATTCTCAAAAGCTACGAGGAGGGTCTGCAGAAGATGCTCGACGTCATCGCGCCGTCGGCCATGGAAGTGCGCAAGAAAGAACTAGTGCTAGGTGACCAGCTCGTACGCACGCTCTACGCCTATAACTGGCCGCAGTTCATCTACCCCAACTGGCTGGCACAGCTCGTGAATCTCAATGCCACCATCGACGTCAGCCACTTCATCTATCCGTCGAGCAACAAGGCAATCATGAAGATGCTCCGTAAGAAGGTGGCGGAATTGCGCTCGTCCATCCGCATGCTCGAGCAGCGCGGCATTGTCCGTGATCCCACGCTGGAAGCAGCCCTGCAGGACGCTGAAGAACTGCGCGACCTCCTCGCCCGCGGCGCCGAGAAGCTCTACCAGTTTGGGATGTACGTCTCGATCTACGCTGACGATGCCGAGCACCTGAAAAAGGTGCAGACCGACATTGAGTCCATCCTCGGTGGCAAGCTCATTCTCACCAAGCCGGCGATGTTCCAAATGGAGCACGCCTGGACGAGCACGCTTCCCCTCTGCCAGGACGAGATTGAGATCAACCGCAACATGAACTCGTCGCCGCTGGCCACGAGCTTCCCCTTCTCCAGCTCCGACCTCACCGACGACCACGGCATTCTCTACGGACTCAACCGCCACAACTCGTCGCTCATCATCTTCGACCGCTTCGACCTCCCCAACGCCAACTCAAACATCTTCGCCACCTCCGGTGCCGGTAAGTCGTTCACGGCCAAGCTGGAGATTCTGCGTCATTTGATGATCGGCACCGAGGTGCTCGTGGTGGACCCAGAAAACGAATACACGGGCCTGTGCCAGGCCGTCGGCGGCTCGTTCGTGCCGCTCTCCATCCAAAGCTCGCAGCGCATCAACCCCTTCGATCTGCCTGCTGCCATTCGCGGCGACGACGCCGGACAGGGCGAAGTGCTGCGCGCGGCCGTGATCAACCTGCACGGCTTGCTCAAGCTGATGCTTGGCGCCATCACGCCGGCCGAAGACGGCATCCTCGATAAAGCCATTCTCGACACCTACGCGCTTTCGGGCATCACGCTGCAAACGGAGAATCCTGGCGAGCTGGAGCCGCCCACGCTCGGCCAGCTGGTGGACGTACTCTCCACCACCGAGGGCGGCGAACAGATGGCGCAGACGCTGCAGAAATACACCAAAGGCTCGTTCGCCGGCCTCTTCGACCAGAAGACGAACGTGGAGCTGGGCAATCAACTGGTCGTCTTCCAGATCCGCGACCTGGAAGACCAACTCCGCCCGATCGCCATCTACATCGTCCTAAACTTCCTCTGGAACCGCATCCGCGCCGAGCTCAAGAAGCGCATCCTGGTGATCGACGAAGCCTGGAACCTGATGCAGTACGAGGATTCCGCCCGCTTCCTCTTCGGCATCGTGAAGCGCGCGCGCAAGTACTACCTGGGCGTGACGACCATCACGCAGGACGTGGATGATTTCGTAGAGTCGCAGTACGGCCGCCCCATCATCACAAACTCGTCGATGCAGTTCCTGCTCAAGCAGTCGCCGGCAACCATCGACTCGCTGCAGAAGCTTTTCTACCTGACGGACGGCGAGAAGTACGCCCTCCTCAATTCGGACGTCGGCCAGGGCGTGCTCTTCGCCGGCTACAAACACGTGGCCATGGAGGTGATCGCCAGCCCCGAGGAGGCAGCCTTCGTCACCACCAAGCCAGAAGAAGTAATGGCCCAGCAAGCCGCCGCCACGGCCGAGAAGGCCCGCAAAGGCAAACTTGAAAAACTCCAAGTCGTAGCGGTACCCGCCGAGCAGAAGGCCGAACTAGAAGCCGCTGCCGCCCAGAGTGCCGCCGTACCGCCCGTGGCCCCCACGCCGGCCGGTACCATGCCGGACCCGCGCGAGCCGCAACCCGCCGTACCAGGCCTAACCGAGCCGCTGCCGACTCCAAACACTCAAGCTGCCACACCGAGCGCCCCCGCACCCGTCGCTCCGGACGCCAACACTGACACCACCGCCAAAGCCCCTCCTGCTGAAACCACCGCCCCCGAGGCTCCGGCCGTGCCGGAAGAGCCAAAACAGTAAAAAGGGACAGGAATGACCAAGGCACAACCGAGCCCGGTCATATTTGACGTTTAAAAAAAATATTCTAGGATATTCATCCTCTGCAACCACGCAGAGGATCTTGAAACCACCGGACAGGAGATGCTCCGCTATGAAACCCGTCTTCCTCATCCAGCCGGTCGACAACGACCGGCCCCAGGTCAGCTTGCTGACCGAGCCCCCGGCGCAGATGCCGGACGGCGCGCTCATCCGCGAACTGAAGCTCAGCGCCGACGGCGCGAAGCTGCTCGGGCGCATCTGGGACATGATCCCCGATCTCAAACCGATTCTGAGCGCCCTGTGCGCGGCCGGCTGGGTGATCCGCCACCAGCGCCAGGACACCGCTCTCGTTAACGGAAAGTGGTACGCGCAGATCCGCACCGCCACCGTCGGATTGCAGTCCGCCGGGTTCATCTACGAGCATCAGCCCGGTGTGATGGTCGCCTTAGCGACGAGCGGCACCATAATTCGTGGCACCTGCGAGATCGTCGTAGCCGAAGCCGACACCTACGCCTTCCACACGCTCACGTTACCGTTGCAGACGATGCCTGCTAAACGAACGCAGGAGATCACCGCGCTCGTGAACGACTGCCTCATGGCCGGCTGGCAGTCGTGATCTGCCCGACCCCTTCGCCCCGCGCTCACCGAGTGCGGGGTCTTTTTTATGTTTACGCGGCCTGCCCTTCCACCACCTTCCAATTCACCTCCTGCTTCAACTTGCCGTCCACCGAGAAGCCGGCGGCTTTCTTGTGCCCGCCACCGCCCGGGTATTGCGCGGCCATCGCGCTCACGTCCACATCGTCGCGCAGCGTGCGCAGCGACCCTTTCACCTGACCTCCGCGTTCCGAGAGTACCATCGAAAAGCGCATGCCCGGCACCGCATTCACGTAGTCGATGGCGCCAGAGAGTTCGGTGGGGTCGGCGCCGGTGGCGCGGAAGTCCCCTTCCGTCACGGCCGAAATGGCGCCGCCGTCCTCGGTGACGGAGATCTTCTCCAGCACGCGGCCCCAGAGACGGAGCGTCGAGAGCTTGGCTGTGCGGAAGACGGCCTGGACGATCTGCTGCTGGCGGGCGCCGGCGCGCAGCAGGTCTGAGACCAGGCGGTAGACGCCGGCCGTGGTGTTGCTGTGCAGCAGGCCGCCGGTGTCGGTGAGGACGCCGGTGAGCAGGCAGGTGGCGATGTCGGGCGTGAGCGACCAGCCCCAGTCGCGCGCCAGCGCCGCCACGATCTCGCAGGTGGAGGACGCGTTGAGCACCAGGTTCTCGGTGCCGAAGCGCGGGTTCTTGTGGTGGTGATCGAGGACGAGCGTGGCGACGGTGCCGTCGAAGAGCTCGGGGTGCGTGTCCAGGTAGCCGGTCAGCTGGCGGTCGGCAGCATCGAGCCAGACCACCAGGTCGCCGGGCTGCGCGTCGAGGTCGCGGCGCACGATCGCCTGGCCGGGCAAGAAGCGCAGCGTCTCGGGGATGGGATCGACGCAGTGCGCTGTCACGACCGCGCCGGGGAGTTCGCGCTGCAGCAGTCCGACGAGCGCCAGCAGGGAGCCGAGCGCGTCGCCGTCGGGGTTCTTGTGGCAGGCGCACAGGATGCGCGGGGCCGAGCGGAGCATCGTCAGGGCCGCAGTTGTGTCGGTCGTCAGCATGTCAGGAGGAGTATGATACGTCTCTCCTGCAAGTCGCTTCAATCGCCTTGAGCTTGCCTCTCAGTCAAGGAAAACGCGGAGTAGACAGTTGGAAAGTCCAACCGAAGTTTTCCACACCACTCTCTACCCGTCCCCGGCGCACGGTCGGGTCAGGCGCTCGTGGGAGGGCGTCGCGCCACGGGGGGTGAGGGGGTAGGCCCCGCCGCGGAGCGCACGCGAGAGCGTGCCAGCGGAGCGTCGACGAGTCAGGCCCGAAGCCTTGG
>CAZYNU010000005.1:0-48337 GCA_964648045.1 uncultured Candidatus Peribacteria bacterium | reverse complement strand
AGTCAGGTGCTTACCGTTCCGCGCCGCGCCGTGCTGGAGCGCGCCGATGGTACCGACTACGTTCGCGTGCAGAAGGCCGACGGGACCGTGGACGAACGCTCTGTCACCGTTGGCATCGACGGCGCCGACGGCGAAATTGAGGTGATGACCGGCCTGGAGATTGGCGAGACCGTGATCGTTCTTGAGAAGAAATAATCCTCTGCCTATGTCCGCCCACGACGCCCCCCTCATCGAGATCCGCGGCTTGAGTAAATCCTACGTCAACGACGGAGTCGTGTCGCCCGTCCTCTTCGATCTGTCGCTTTCCATTCGCAAGGGTGAGTTCGTCGCCATCATGGGCCCCTCGGGCTCGGGCAAATCGACGCTCATGCACATTCTGGGCTTTCTCGATTCGCATACTTCGGGCGACTATCTCTTTAACGGCCAGCCGACCGAAAGCATGGATGACGACGCCCTCGCTCGCATCCGCGCCACACGCGTGAGTTTCGTCTTTCAGGCCTTCAACCTTTTGCCACGCACCACCGTTCGCGAAAACGTGATGCTGCCGCTGCTGTATCACCCCACCATTCCTCCGGCCGAGCGCGACGAGCGCACGCTGCGCGCCATTGCGAAGGTGGGTTTGGCGGATCGTGCCGATTACCTCAGTAGCCAGCTTTCTGGTGGCCAGAAACAGCGCGTGGCCATCGCTCGCGCCCTGGTGACCGATCCCGAGGTTATTTTCGCCGACGAGCCGACGGGTAACCTGGACTCCACCTCCGGCCGCGCTGTGATGGAAGCGTTACAGGCTCTCCATGCCGCCGGCCACACCATTATTCTCGTCACGCACGAAATGCTGACGGCTCAACACGCCGAACGCATCTTGCACATCAAGGACGGCCGTCTGGCCGATGACATCCGCGACTTTAAGCGTCTGTTCGCCTCCAACCTCGAGAATCTCAAGTAAAGTGCATGCTGCTCTCAGATACCCTCCAATCGGCCAGAAAGGGGGTGACCATCAATCTCACCCGTTCCGCCCTGACGATGCTTGGCATCATCATCGGCGTGGGTGCGGTCGTGCTCATGAGTGCCATCGGCGCCAGCATGCAGGGCGTTATCCTCAGTCAGATCAGTAGCTTGGGGCCACAGAGCATGATCGTCTTTCCGGGTAATCAGGAGGGCGGACCGAATGGCGTCACCGCCGGTTTTGACAGTTTGACGCTCGACGACATCGATCAGCTCCGCCGCTTACCTACCGTCACGAATGTGTCGCCTACCATTCTCATTGGCAAACCTGTGACATACGAGCGTCAGACCTCCGGTGCACAGGTGCTTGGTGTGTATCCTGAAGCGTTTACGAATTCATCCATCACCGCCGCGGCGGGTCGACTTTTTGACCGAGCCGAGGTGGAAGGGGCGAAGGCGGTGGCTGTCCTTGGCCCCGATGCGCAGGAGAAATTATTCGGCAGTCAGGATCCCATCGGGAGGCGCATCAAAATCGGCGATGCGAGCTACACCGTGGTGGGCGTCGCCTCGGCGCTCGGCAGCCAGTTTTTCCAGAACGCCGACGACCGCGTCTACGTGCCGTTCACCGTCGCGCGCACCCAGACCGGCCAGCGTTACGTGAACTACGTCACGATGGAGGCCGTCACCGACTTCGACACGGCCTTTGCCGACGTGAAAGATCTGCTGCGTCGTCGTCACGGCATTGTGAATCCCCAGGACGACCCGAAGAAAGATGACTTCACCGTTCGCAACTCGGCCCAAGCGCAACAAATCCTCAGCGGCGTCTCGCTGGGTCTGACGATGTTCATTACCACCATCGCCGCCATTTCACTGGTCGTCGGCGGCATCGGCATCATGAACATCATGCTCGTGACCGTCACAGAACGGACGCGCGAGATCGGCCTGCGCAAGGCGCTCGGCGCCATGAGTAAGGATATCCTTCGGCAATTCCTCATTGAGGCGGTGCTGCTCACTTTCATCGGCGGTGCCATCGGCGCGCTTCTGGGCGTTGGCGGGGCGTGGTTCGTCTCGCTGCTCGTCCGCCCCTTCCTTGATACCTACGAATTTGCCGTTTCTCTCGGCTCCATCATCGCGGCTCTCTTCATGGCCGGATTGACGGGCTTGGTGTTCGGCCTGTCGCCCGCCCGCCGTGCCGCCGCCCTCACGCCCATGGAGGCCCTTCGCTACGAATAAGATGCTGCTTCAAGACACCCTTACCACCGCACTCAAGGGCATCACGGCCAACGTGACGCGGTCGCTGCTGACCACGCTCGGCATCATCATCGGCGTGGGGTCGGTGGTGCTGATGGTCTCGATGGGCGCGAGTTTTCAGAATTACATCATCAGCCAGGTGGAGAGCGTGGGTACCAACACGCTCGAGATCATGCCTCAGGGGCTCGAGAAATTCGGCGGCGACCTCACCAGTCTCACCTTTGATGACTTCGAGGCCATCTCGCAGCTTTCTACCGTCGAACGTGGGACGCCGGTGATTTTGTTGTCGCAGCCCATGAGTTACGGAAAGGAAGAGGTGAAGCCGCTCACATTCGGCGCGTATCCGAACTTGATCGAAAATTATGCCCTGAAACTTGAGCGCGGGCGTCTGCTCGACCAAGCCGACGAGACCGGCGCGCGCTCGGTGGTGGTGATTGGCTCTCAGACGGCAGAAGACCTCTTCGGTAACAGTGAGCCCGTCGGCCAGCGCGTGACGGTTGGAGAAAATTCGTACACCGTCGTCGGTGTTCTACAAACGACGGGCTCCGCTTTACTGGCGCAGATGGACTCGTCGGCTTTCGTGCCGTTCTCAACCGCCCGAGCGCAGACCGGTCAAAAGCATTTGACCTACATGCTTTTCAAGAGCATCGGCGACGCCGAGTTGGCCACGCAGGACGTGACCACGCTTCTACGTCAACAGCACCGCATCAAGAACGACGAGAATGATCCGGATAAAGATGACTTTTTGGTCCGTAGTGCCGAACAAACGACGGGCGTCATCGGCACGGTCACGCTTGGGCTTACCATCTTCCTTTCGCTCGTGGCTGGCATCTCACTGCTTGTCGGCGGCATCGGCATCATGAACATCATGCTCGTGACCGTCACAGAACGAACGCGCGAGATCGGTCTGCGCAAGGCCGTTGGGGCCATGCGCCGCGATATTCTGCGTCAGTTCCTCTTTGAGGCCGTCTCACTCACCTTAAGTGGTGGTGCCATTGGCATCGTGGGCGGCGCGGGAATTGGCTGGATGATGGCCAAGGTGGCGGAGAAGTTCCTTGGGCCGTTCCCGTTCATTCTCTCGCCGTCGGCCATCCTCATTGCCGCGGCGATGGCGATCGGTACTGGCCTCATCTTCGGCCTCTACCCGGCGCGCCGGGCGGCGATGCTGAGTCCCATGGAGGCGCTGCGTTACGAGTGAGTCAGGCGCAGAGCTGCACGATCGCGCCGGCCAGCAAGATCGAGACGAGGCCGTAGCCGCCACTGATGAGCAGCAGCTCCAACGGGCGCTGTTCGTAGATGCGTTGCTGGAGCCAGATTGGTAATTGTAAAGCCACCCAAGCGGCTAGGCAGATTTCGAGTGCCTCTTGTAGGGAGGCGGGGTGGAAGAGTGAGAGCAGTACGCCGAGTGCCACTGCCTGCACGAACGAGACGATCGCGCCTTCCCACATTGCGTTCTGGGCGTTGGCGGATAGCTTCTCCTTCGAGAGGCCGACGCTCTTCATCCAGGCTGGACCGAAGGCGACGGGGGAGTACCAGAGAGCGCCAAAGAACCACATCGCCAAGGCTGAGGCGACCGTGCCGAGGACCGTCAGGTGCGTGAAGGACATGGGAAGGGAGGGGAATGAATGCCTCCATGCTAGCGCATTGCCCGGTTTTGCGCGCGGGACTAGGCTGGAGACATCCTTTTTCCCCCTCGTTCATGCACTCGTCTCGCTTGCTCCTGCTCGCTCCGCTCCTCCTGCTCGCTGCCTGTACCGGCGGCCAAGACATGGCGATGGATCATGATATGGGCGGCCACGGCGACGTGACGATGGACCAGATGGTGGACGCGCTCGAGGGAAAATCAGGCGACGCCTTCGACGCCGCTTTTCTGGAGATGATGATCCCGCACCACCAGGGTGCGGTGGACATGGCCGAGCTCGCCGCCGCGAACGCGAAGCATCCTGAAATCAAGGCGCTGGCCGAAGCCATCCTCACCTCTCAGCAGAAAGAGATCGCCGACATGCAGCAGTGGCAGCGCGAGTGGGGCTACATCGCGCACTAAGCACATAGCCTCCTCAGGCGGTTGACTGCGGATCGTCCACGTTTGCTCCGTTGCGGTAGTGGTCGTTGTGCGTGACATTGGCTGTGGCCGTCGTTCGCTTGGGCTTACGGCCATAGATCGTCTGAATGCGGCGCACGTGGCGGTCGGCGATGCCTGGCCCCGTCTGCACGGCCTTGAGCGCCTCGGCGTCGGTCATGGAGGCGATGGTGTCCTTCACACCCTCTAATCGGCGGAGCTTTGGGGTTTCTTGGCACGAGAGCTGCTCAAATTGTTTTACGGCCTTGGAGGGATGTCGGCGCAGGTAGTCCGCCAGCGTTGCGATCACTACGCCCACCGACTGACGGTAGCCCTTCTCGTCCTGCGAGGTGTACATCATCTGGTACATGAACTCGACGAGCCCGCGAACCTGGACGGCGCGCTCGGGCGAGAACTCGACGATCTTCTCGGTGGCGTGGCGCACGTCCTCCAGGGTCTCAATGCCCATCGCCGCAATGCGTCGCGTCGTCTCTTGCTGCAGGTCGCTGGCCAGCAGGTGGATGAGGTGCGAGCAGATGCGGTTCTCGTTAGCCCCGCCCACGTCGAAGGCTTCGTTTACGAGCGTCTGCGAGCGCAAGTCGGCTAGCGAGATGATACCTAGGCGGAGCGCGTCGTCGATATCGCGCGGCAGGTACGAGATGCGGTCGGCCTTGTTTACCATCTGTGCCTCCAGCGTGTGGCCGTCGCCTTCCGTGCGCGCGGCATGCTTGTCGAGGCCGTGCAGCGTCTCGAGGTTGAGGTTGAGGCCGCGGTGCTGGGTGCGGTTGCCCGCCAGCAGTTCGACGATGCGCAGCGTCTGCTGGTTATGCTCAAATCCGGTCTCAGCTCCGTTCTGCAGCATCCAAGCGCTGAGCGCCTGCTCGCCCTTGTGGCCGAACGGCGGGTGGCCCAGGTCGTGGCCGGCGGCGATCGCCTCGGCCAGATCTTCGTTCAGGCCGAGTCCGCGCGCCAGGCTGCGGCTGAGGAAGACGACTTCGCTGGTGTGCGTGCCGCGGGTGGTGAGCTTCTGTGCCGACATCGCGCTGTAGACCTGCGCCTTGCCGTCGAGGTCCCGATAGAACTTGCTGTGGACGATGCGGCCGACGTCGATGGCGAAGCGCAGGCGGAGGTCGTCCGTCTTACCGCTCTCCTCATACAGGCGACCGAGCCCGTCCGCGTGCTTTACCGCGTAGGGTTGCAGGATGGAATCGTGGGCGGCGATGAGCGAGTGGCGGTTGAGCATGGGCGGGTTCGTCAGCATAGAAGCCCGGCCGACGGTGAGCAACGAACTGGTTGGGCGTTCACTTTCCCCAGCGCCAGCGGGCCGGTTCTCCCGTCTTGGCGGCGATCCAGATGAGCGTAACCGAGACCGCGGTCATCCAGGCGAAGAAGCCGATCAGCGCGGCCGGCGGCAGGTCGTCGGGGTACCAGGCGGTCAAGGCCGCCGAGGGCAGCAGGTAGAGCGCGATGGCCGCCAGGGTCACGAGCCAGCCTTCCCAGGTGGCGGGCGTCCAGCCGTAGCCGTAGCGCTTTGCGCGGAACCAGAGTTTCTGCATGCCATAACCCTAGCAGAAGGGGATTGAGCCGTCCCCTCTTTTGACGTAGGATCGATACCGAAGCAGTCAAACGGGCCTGACTGTAAATCAGGTGGCTTCTGCCTTCGAAGGTGCAAATCCTTCTCGGCCCACCATTCTCGAATCAAGTTGCTAGAAAGGACGGGGAGGTTTTTACTGTGGGCGGTGTCTCCCCGCAATGAGCATCACGGGCTGCCTCGATCGCACGGCGGCTCGTCCCATTCAACCAACCTCACCACTGTCGACGAACAGCGCCACAACGATTGGCACGGCATCGTGGGGCACCCCACGCCCGACGGCCTTATTCGTCATCTCCTACTCGTACGCTCCACCAAGCTGCGGTTGTCGCTGCCGCCGAGCGTCATCGAGGACGCCCTCTTCATCCTGAAGCCGAACGACCTGGCCGGCATCTATGAGTCGAAAGCGTTACTTATTCCCAGTCAGCGCGCCGACGGCCTCCGTAATGCCACTCGTCATCGCATCCATCGTTGGAGTCATATGAGTGAGGAGCTCCGCCTGGCCGACCGCGTCGTGGGCTCGCTCTCCGGCAGTACCGACCTGAGCCAGGAAGCGGCCAGAATTTCCGACGCTCTCCAGGGCTTCTTCCAGACGGCCGATCCCGCTGAGCACATTCGCCAGATCCTGATCGAGCACGATCCGCACAACGGCCAGATCGCCTGGTCCAAGCCGATCCTGCCCCACATCCGGTCCGATCTCCTCGACGTGCTCAAGGGCGCCAAGGCCGAACCGCAGGGCGAAGCCCAGCAGAGGCGCCTGCTCGACATCGTCTTCGGGCACCTCGAGGCGGTGGAGCGCCACCGCCTAAAGCCCTCGCTCGGGGATTTGCAGGACTACCAGCTCTGGCGCCAGGAGGTCATGCGCAAGCGCGCCCAGGCGACCGACGGCTGCGGCCAGAAGCAGGCCTGAGGCTCAGGCGGCGTTCAGCTCGGCCATGCGCTTGATGAGGTCCTCGGTCTCGTCCCAGCCCAGGCAGGGATCGGTGATGGAGAGGCCGCCCATATCGTAAGGGCCTTTGTCGGACTGCTTGCCCGACTTGATGAAGCTTTCGATCATGAAGCCCTTCACCACGTCGTAGTCGGCGAATTGCCGTCGCACGCCTTCCATAACCGAGGCCACGACCACATGCTGCAGGCGCGGGTCCTTACCGCGGCCGCCGATCGAGTTGTCGTGGCTGGCGTCCACGATGAGCGCTGCCAGCGCCGTTTGTTCGCGAAGCAGCTTGCCGGCTCGAGCAATGGACTCTGGGTCGTAGTTGGAGCGTCCGGCGCCGCCACGGAGGATAAGATGGGCGTCCGGATTGCCGAGCGAGCGTACTTGGCTTTGATGATGGGCGAAGACGTGCGGCGCCTGAACGCTGCGGACGCCATTGATGCCCGCTTGGATATCACCGCCCGTCGAATGCTTCACGCCCACTGGCATATCCATGCCGGAGGCCACGTAGCGATGCTCCATGTCTTCGCCACTGCGGGCACCAAGGGCAAGATAACTGATGCGCTGCGAGAAGTAGTCGGCGTTGTGGGTGAAGAGCATTTCGTCGGCGAGGGGTAATTGTTGCCCGACGTCGTACATTAGGCGGCTGCACTCCTCGATGCCGGCGGTGATATCGGTCGCGGCAGCTGGATTCGGCTGGTTGAGCGGCCCAGCCCAGCCGATAACGGTGCGCGGTTTCTGGATGTACGTGCGCAGTACCAGCAACACCTCGCTGGCCACTTTTTCCTGCAGACGCGCCAGTCGGTCGGCGTACTCGCGCACGGCGTCCATCGGCCAGGCGGAACAGGGACCGATGACGGCCAGTTTGCGGCGGTCGTTGCCGTGCAAGATCTCGCTAACGGCGAGTCGGTGCGCAGCCACGCGGTGCGCGGGTAGTAGGGGATAGCGGTCGTGGATGCTTTCCGCGGTGGGCAATGATTTCTCGATGATGATGGGCATGGTAGGAGAAGAAAAAGGGAAACAAAAAACGCACCCGTCTCGCTGGGAGAGGGGTGCGCGGCGGGAAGGTGACTCGGTCGGTCAGCTCACGCGGCGACGCCTCTCCTGCGGAAAACAGAAGCGATAGGCGGGGGCCGCAAACATGGAGATGGGGTGGATCATATTGAGCGGGCGCTTCAGTCGGCGGCCACGTTCTGGGCCGAGTCCCACTTGGGCTCGATGAACACGAAGCTCGTGCCCTTGCCCTCCATGGAGTAGGGCGTGCCGGGCGTCACGTAGACGACGTCGTGGGCCTTCAGCTGCAGCGTCTCGTCGCCGAGGCTCATGGTGTATTCGCCGTCGATGATGAACATGGCCTCGGTGCAGGTCTTGTTCACCTTGCGGCCCTGCACGGGGTAGCGGCCGTCCTGGATGACGTACGCGCACGAGAGGCGGCCGGTGGGGCAGTCGGGGTAGAGGTAGCACTCGCCGCCGTCGATGTTGTACTTCTTGGCTTGGTCCTTGGGGTAGTAGACGTTCGACATGGGGGTGGGGGAAGGGGAATCAGGGGATGATGAGGTCGCTGGGATAGCGGGTGATGTTTTCCTTGCGGCCATCTTGGTGGAAGACGACCACGTCCTCGATGCGGCTGCCGCCGATGCCGGGGTAGTAGAGGCCGGGCTCGACGGTGGTGACCATGCCGGGTTCCATTTTGTCGCTCCAACCTTTGCCGAGGCTGGGGTCCTCGTGGACCGAGAGGCCGAGCCCGTGGCCCGTACGGTGCATAAAGCCTTTCTCGCTGCCGCTCTCGAAGCCGCGCTTCTTGAACTCCTCGACGGTGAGGGCGTAGATGTCGCCACAGACCGAGCCGACCTGGATCTGGTCGAGGACGATCTTCTGCACTTCCTGCACGGCCGTGTGGATGGCGAGCGCGTCGGCGGAGGGGGTGCCCTTCACGTACGTGCGCGTCATGTCGGCGTAGTAGCCCGTGGCGTTATCCATCGGGAAGATGTCGACGATGATCGTGCTGTTGGCCAGGAGTTCGCCGTGGCCGTCGTCGTGCGGGCGCGCGGCCTGCTCGCCCGAGGCGACGATCATGCCGTGGGGATTGCTGAAGTTGCGCTCGATAAAGTAGAGCTGCACCTGCGACTTCACCCACTCGCTCGTCAGGGGCTTGCCGTTGTGGATGATCTTGGAGCCCTCGATGGTGCTCTCGGCCAGGATCTTGCGGACGAGGTCGTAGGCGCCCTCGGTTACACGCTGGGCCTTGTCCATGAAGCCGAGCTGCTGCTCGGTCTTGTGGCGCTGCTCGCGCGCGAAGTCGTGGATGGAGAGCGTGATGCCGGCGGCCTGGAGCGCGGTGGCCCAGCCGTAGGGGAGTGCGGCCGAGACAGCCAGCTCCTTGGTGCCCTGCTCGCGCAGGATGGCGATGAGCGCTCGCTGTTGCTGCGAGGCCTTCACGTCGATCGTCTCCGCTTTCTCCAGATACGGCTCCAGCTTGATGAGGTTCAGCTTGCTGCCGAGCGCTTTGAGACGCTCCTGCTGCACGCCGTATTCCCGGGCGTCAAAGTAGGCGCTGTCATTGCCAGCGGCATCTCTGAGGTACAGGAACACGTCCGGCGCGGTGAGGCCCGTGCGCGCGCGGATTTCGGGGCTAGAAGCGTCGACGAGGAGTTGGGGGAGGGCCATATGGAGGGAGTGTAGCAAAGGAGAGGAAGTGATCCCCCAGACGGTTGCCCGTCTGGGGGATGGGTGCTGCCGCAGCAGCGATGTGTTGTGTACTGAGGCCCGTCGGCTATGGGCTATCAGTACGCCCGCTTCACGCAAAGGATAGGGGTGACGGTATTCAAGGCGTCGAACGTGTGCATCAGCGGTCGGTCGCCCGACAGCACGATGATGTTCTCCTCCTTGAAGTCCTCGGCGTAGATCTGCGCGAGGGCCGCGTACTCGCCGCCCTGGAGGAGCACCAGCTCCCGGATCTTGTCGTCGCTCATGTCGGGGGAGAACCAGCGGCGGTAGAAACCACCGTTCTCGCGCACGATCTGGGCCACGACCTTCTCCGGGTTCGGGAACACCTCGCCGATGCGGCCGAAGTCACCGCTGAGCATGCGCTTCGTGGCCGCCTGGGCGTAGGGACGCAAGCGCCCCTTGCACCGGTCAGCGTCACAGAGTTCGAGCGTCAACGGCAGGTCGTCCCCCATCTTCTGGCGGAACGCCTCGAGCGAGAGCGCGCACCGACGGACGAACTCCGCGTAGTCCTCGCAGCCGATGACCCGCTTGAGGATGTCCACCGAGTCCGCCTCGAAGTCCCCGATGCCGTACACGAACTGGTGCTTGATACCGAGCGAGGTGAAGAACTGGCTGAGCGGGCGGGTGACCCGAGCGAACTGCTGGGCCACGAGACCGATGCCGGTCCCGAGGCCGTCAAATGTGTAGCGATAGGGCAAACCGGGGTCACCGGTCGCCTCGTAGGCGTAGTCAGGGCAGAACGCCCCCAGGATGTGGATGGTCTGCCCGTCGCGGCCGCGTTGCAGAACCTGATGGAGCAGCCGTCCCATGGTCTCGTCGGGGATCAGCATGCGCAGATCGTGCATGAGCTGCGCCAGCCGGTACCCGTCGTCGCCCATGAGCGCGTGGAGGTGGGCCGACCGCTCACGGATGTGACGGTGGATGATCTCCGTCGGGCTGACGCCTTGGTAGAGCAGGAAGAGGTGGGACTGCCACGATGCCTTGGGCCGGCCGTTGGCGGGGTGGTACAGCGTCACGCGGGCGGCGAGCTTCAGCTTCCGGCTCTCCTGGGCGGAGACGTGGGGGCGGTGGGTCAGCTCGGCGTCGAACAGGTCGGGGAAGCCGCACTCCGTGATCCGGTACAGCAGGCTAGCGGCCGCCGTGTGGTCGTTGCGCAGTTCGATGCCCAGCGCCCGGGCCAGGCCGCGGTTGCTCTTGGCCGTCTCGACGGTGCCGCTGGCGGTCGGATCGAGGCGGTCCCAGTAGAACTTGGACTCCTCGGCCTCCACGTCGGGCCCGTTGATGTCGGTCTTGAAGCGCACGGTGCTGGACAGGCCGTTGGTGAGGCAGAGGTCGCGGAAGGTGTCGTAGTTGTCGTCGCGCTTGGCGCTGGCGAGGTTCTGGGCCAACTGGATCAGCTCGGCGCACTGCAGGCGTTGCTCGGGGCGGGTCAGGGTTTCGGTGCTCATGGTCGTCGTCCTCGGTCGGGTGGTGATGGTCATGACGCGGCAACATGCCGCATCGAGTTTCTAAAATTGCCTTTCCTTTGCGTCGGTCGGGCAGGATGACGACCGCGAGGGATCGGCATGCTGCCAGGTCGAGTGAGCGGCGGTGTGAGAGTGCAAAAAGCCCCCCCTGTCTTGCGGAGGGGGGCTGTGAGTCGCGTGGTATCCAGTGAATCCCTTATTGCGACACGTGCCCGCCTCCCTTCGTCGTAAAGACGTTCCAAAGGTGGCGGCCGGCGCAAATGTACATGGACTTCACTGAGCGGTGAGTCTAGGCCTGTTTTTCTGGCCGTCAAGAAAATGGTGAAAAGCGCTTTTCCGAGCGGTTGATTTTGCCTAGAGTGCGCCGGCGTTTCGCCCATTCAAACCCCTGTTTCCCCAAAGGAAGGTGTCTCGTGAAGAAGCTTCGAAGTTACTCATCGCCGCCGCGCTGCTCGCCGCCGGCAGCATCGGTTTCTGGGTCGGTAGTCCCGCACCCGCACCCGCCCCGCAGTCCCTGGCTCCCATCGGCAACGAGTCGCTCGTCGTCCCGCTGGCGAGTGCGAAAATGTACGACATCCCCGGCGGCACATGCACGCTCTACGACTCGTGCCCGACTGACCGACTCTCCGTGGCGACCATCGTCCAGAACGGTCGCTACCCCGAAGAAGGCCAGCGCGTGAACTCCCGCTGCACCGAGTCGATCTTGCTGCTGGAAGGCGAGCTGACCGTCACGCTCGACGAGAAGCCCGTCGTCCTCAAGCCCGGCGACCTCATCTACATCACGCCAAAGACGCCGTACTCCGTGGAGGGGAAGGGCAAAGCCGTCGTGATGATCGAACCCAAGTGGGACAAGGCGCAAAACACCGCCGCGCCAGCAAAGTAACCCCGGCCGCACGGCGGCCACCGGCTCGGACCATCTGGTCCGGGCTTTTTTCTGCGTCAAAAATTCCCGGTTTGCTCCTGCAAACCGGGGGGTTGGGCTCGGTTCTCCTGTCTTGGGAGAGCCGTGCGAATGAAAGTGTTTCACTCGTTCAGGTGGTCGCCATCGACCGTCTCGGTCTCGGTCTCGGGGTTGGGGGTGGGGGTGCCGCCCGCGGCGATGAGGTCGTAGACCTCCTTGCGGTGGACGGGCACGTCCCGCGGGGCGACAATCCCGATCTTGACCCGACCGGGTCCGATTTCCTCGACCGAGATGAGGATGTCATCGTTGATGATAATCTCCTCACCTATCTTCCGTGTGAGAACGAGCATGGAAGCCTCCTAGCTTCATGGTTTGCCTGAGATGGCCGTGTCGCCTCGTGCTACACAGCTTCTCGGACTCCCTGACGATAGCTGCAAAAATGACGAAATGTCAAGTTTCGTCGGCTTCGGTTTCCCCGCATCAGTCAGCCATAATTTTACTCCACCCGCAGACCGCGGCGAATGGCGAGCCAGAAGCCGCCGAGCGCCAGGGCGCCGACGATCCAGAGCTCGGGTCCGCTCTTGGGAATTGACGGAGCGAGGGGCGCGCCGCTGTGCAAACCCGCGTCTCCGCTGGTGCCAAGCGGCACAATCCGACCAACGTCGGAGCTGGGCATCATCGGGGCGGCACCGCGCATCGTCTCGATGGCATACGGATTCACTTCGATGGTAAAGGGCGTCGAGTCATTTGTGCCCGATAGACCGTCGGCATTCAGGGGGCTTGTTGGCAACGATGCTCCGGTTGGGGCCGACGGGCGCAGCGTGGTGAGTGACGAGTCGTTCAGTGCATCGACGGTGCCTGTAGAGCCCAAGGTGGCGACGGACGAGCGACTGGTAAGGGGTGCTTGCAGTACGCCGGCCGCGCTCGAGTTGGCGCCCGCGACGGGGGCGATTCCGGCTTCGATGGTCACCTGGCCAACAAAGGGAATGGGGTCTTCGGTGCTGAGAAAATAGGTGCCCGGCGGCATCGCCTCGGTGATGGTGGCAACGCTTGCGCGGCGCGGTTGAATGCTTATCGAGAAGAGCGGCTCGCGGTCGGGGATCGGATTCATGAGATTGACGACGTGCGCGATGGTATCGCTGTTGCGCAAGGCGATGCGGTCACCTTGGCGTACCGTCAGGCTGGTGGGAGAGAAGCCGGCTGCCGAGATTTCCAGCACGATCGATGGCGCCACCTGACCTTGCAGAATCCAGCCGTTACCCGCAGCGGCAAACACTCCCACGCCGACGGCGAGCAAGACGCCAAAGATGGCGGCAGGTCGCGGTGAGCCGCGCGGTACGGCGAGTGCCGTGGCGGGGAGGCTCTTCTGACGAACGGGCGCTTCCTCGCGGGGCTGGTCGGTCAGATCCCAGTGTGGATTGAGCTTGGTCATGCGACGGGGGAAGCGGCGAGTTGGCGGCGAAAAGCGCCCCACATGCCGACGGCGGCGGCGATGCCGAGGAGGATATTGAACATATCGGAGACGCCCGTCTTGCCGGCGACCGTTTTGTTGCCCGGTGACGAAAGCTGCTGCATGCCCATGGGCGTCGGGCCGGTGACGGAACCCGTCAGCGGCGTTGTGGCGGTGTTGGGTTGGCCCACCACGACGGCTACCTCTCGGCTGTAATCGCTTTCGATGCCCGCGGCGTCCACCGCGCGAACGGCGAAGAAATAGCGGTCACCATTCGGCAGGCCTGTGACGGCGTCGCCGGTAGCGTTGGCAGCCAATGTGCGGCGCTGCGTGTACACACCCGAAACCGTGCTGTAGTAGACGTGGTAACCGGCCGCACCGGCTAGTGGCTGCCAGGCCACGAGCACGTTGCCGTTTTGCGTACCGATGGCGACGCCCTGCACCTGCAGTCGGCGGAATTCTGTACCGCCGATGCCGAGCGACGCGGCGCTAGACGATGCGTTTGGGCGAACGTTGCCGCCGCCGAAGGGGAGAGGGGGAATGCTGCTGGAACTCGAGAGAGACGAACGCGAGGAGGAGGAAGACGATTTCGGAGACGATACGGAGTTAGAGCTGCTCGACGACGAAGTAGCGGCAGTCGTAGACGAGACGGATGCACTGCTGGCGGCTGCGGCAATACGCACCGTCAACGACGGCTGCGTGCTGTCTAGAATGTTCGTACCGCTGCCGGCCGAGCCGCTCATGGCCAGCGTCTTAGCGCCAGATCCGGTGAGCTGATAGAAGCTGAGAATGCTGTTTTGGTCACTGCTTTGGAGCGGGCGAAGGCGCAGGGTGGCCACGAGAATACGTTCCTGATCTGGCGCACCGTCGCCGCCGCTCATGGCCGAGATCTTGACGTAGCCTTCGTTTGGGAAAAAACCGGTGTCGGCCACGCTCACGCTCGGGAAGGCGCCATCCACAGACAGTACGGAACCCGTCAGTGCCTCGGGGTCATAGGCGATCCAGGCTTGCACCGCGCTAATGGGAAGTTGAGCCGGATTGGCCAGGTACAGATGGACATCGACCGAGGATCCGACGGTGGTGACCGGCGTCAGGTAGTTCTGATCCTCGCGCGTGAATGCTGCGCACGGAGCCTGGGACGTGGATGAGAGCTGTCCGGCAAATGTGCCGGTGCCCGCTCGCGGATCATCGCACGGTGCGCCGAAGATAAACGAGGCGCCACCGGCCGTGGGCACGTCCTGCGCCGCCGCCACGGGAGCTAGGGCGGTGCTCAAGCTGAGAAGCAGTGCCAGTAGGCGACTTGGAGTGAACGTCATGTTAGCGGGCAGAGTCGATCATCTGCAGAATGGCCAACGCATCGGCGGTGGTAATGACGCCGTCGCGGTTGGGGTCGGCCTTCAGTTGAGCGGGAGTGGCGACCATGTAGCCCTCGCTCAGTTCCAACGCGGTGGTCACGTCGGCTTCATCCAGCGTGCCGTCGCCATTCAAATCACCTGCCGCCATTTCCAGTTCGTTAGCTTGAATGGGACCGATCGGCTCCACGTCTCCGGCGGTGCGCAGGCCCACCGTGAAGGCGGCAATCACACTGAGTGCGCCGGCGCCGACTGTGCGGAACATCTTGGCCGAGATGACTGGTGTGTGTTTGGGCATTTCCTCTCAGTATAGGTCAATGCGCTTCTTCCCTCAATCGCGCGGTATTGACGGCATTCTTAGAACGTTTCGCCATATTGCCTTGGTGGCAGAGTGTTTTCGATGCGCTATACTGCACCCGTGAGCCAGATTTACCTGTTTCAAGGCGAGAATGACTATGCCCTCGCCCGCGAGAAACAGCGCTGGATTCAAGAATTTGTCGGGCGCCACGGTGCCGACAACCTGCAGCGCCTCGTCGGTGATGGTGTAAAAGTGCGCCATCTCCTCGATGCGATTGCGACAATGCCGTTTTTAGCCGAGAAGCGATTAGTGGTGGTTGAGCCCGCGCCGGACCTGGAGGCAGAAGAGTGGGCAACCGTGAAGGCATCCATTCACCCTGATGTACTGCTGTTATTGGTCGATCGGCGCGCTGCCGCCGGTGCCAAGGCGCGGCGAAAGAACTCGAATTCCAGCAAGGGGCTCGAGGCTGCTGCCGATGTGGTGAAGGAGTTTCCCGCTCTCGATCGTCGCGGGCTCGATGCCTGGCTACGTGCCGAGGTGGCCGCTGCGGGCGCTTCATTCACGCCCGCCGCCATTCAGTCTCTTCTCGAATTGGTCGGCGATGATCAGGGTCTGCTTTCGGCCGAGATCGGTAAGCTGGCAATCGCCGCTGCTGGCAGTCCGATTGAACGAGAGCTGGTGGAGGAGCTGGTTTGGCCCTCGGACGAAGGTGTCATCTGGCGCATTACCGATCTGATTGGCCGCGGGCGGCCGACGGAGACATATGCCTTCGCCCGCCGCTTTCTCGATCGCGGGGGCGAGCCGTTTCAGTTGTGGAACACGCTCTTGCTCTTCGTGCGTCATGCCGCCGTCGTGGGTTCGGTGGCCGACACCGCCGTTGCGGTGCGTGAAGGCGGCGTTCCGTTTCCCATGGCTTCGGCCCTGCGTGCATTCACTGCCGGCAGGTCTCAGAACGAGATGCTGTCGCTCGTCCGACTGTGCTGTGATTTGGATAAGGCGTTAAAAACGGGCGAGTTGAAATCGAGTGACGAAGCCAATGCCGAAATTCTGGCCGCGCTCGACCGTCTTCTGCTGGGATTGTGTCAGTCCGTCAGCCGATCTGGTTAATCTGATTGAGCAGGTCTTGCTCTGCCTGGCTCTGTGTATCTTTCTCGGATTGCTCGGCTGCCTGGCGTTCGGCAGCGCGTCGGCGGCGCTCATCTTCCACTTGCTGAATCTGCTGCTGCTGGCCGATCTTGTTGACGTCTTGGCTGTACTTTTGATCGATGGCCGCCAGCTGACTTTTTTCGTTCTGCAAAATATCGCGCAAGTTTTGCACCTGCTCGGGCGTCATGACCGGCAGGATGTTCACCCAATACTGCCGCTCCTCAGCGTTCATGCTTTCGGAAGCGACGATCAAACCAATCACCTCGCTAAACTGAGCCTGGACTTCCGGCGGGATGACAACCGACGACGCTCCCGTAGCCTGGCCGGCGGCGGTGCCGTCCTCGGGCATTAGGCGACTTTAAGAATTTCGAAGTCGAGCGTGCCGGAGGGCGTCTGTACCGAGATGATTTCGCCCTTGTGGCGGCCAAGCAGACCGCGGCCAATGGGAGACTCGTTGCTGATCTTCTGAGCGAAGGGATCGGCCTCGGTGGCGCCAACGATCGTGTAGCTCTCCGGCTCATCGTCCTTACCTGCCCGGCGGATGGTGACGGTGGAGCCGATCGAGATCTCTTTGCCCGAGAACGACTTGCCCTCGGTGATAATCTTGGCGTGCTTGATCTTTTCTTCAAGGTCGATGATGCGGCCCTCCACGAAGGCCTGTTCATTCTTGGCTTCCTCGTACTCGGAGTTTTCGGAAAGATCGCCGTACGAGATTGCCTCCTTTAGACGCTGGGCTACTTCTTGGCGGCGCACCGTCTTGAGATGCTCCAGTTCTTCCTTTAGTTTCTTGAGTCCCTCTTTGGTGACGAGCGTTTCGGACTCGTCGGCGGTTTCGTCGTCTCCCAAAATGGGATCGTCGCTGCGGCGGCGTTCGGAAGTAGACTCGCCAGAGGCCAGGTCTTCATCCTGAAGATCGTCGTCGGTGGGGTCGTCGTTGAACATGCCGCCCGAGTATACGGGCGGTCTTCCACCTGTGCAACGCGCTATTCTCCCCCGCGGCCAGCCTCGGCACGGCAAGGTAAGGAGTCGATTGGATAGGCTTCCAAAGCCTCCGTCAGGTCTTTTAACAGGTGCAGCGAGCCCATGAAGGTGATGTCGGACTTGGCCGCCAGCACCTCTACTTGTCTGGCTTCGGCTAGTAAGACGTCGTCGTCTTCAGGCGGAACCGAGACGGCGATATCGATGCGACCTTGCTCCAGATACTCTCGCACGTTGGGACTACGCGGTTCGTCGAGGCGATGGAGCAGGCCGGTGGGGACCGACCGCGACAAGAAAAACTCGTGTGCGTTGGCGGTAGCCAGCAGGACGGCGCCTTGTTGCTGCAACAATTGCACCGTGGGGAGCAAGGCCGTGAGATCTTTAAGGTCGTCCACACAGAGTAAGACGCGTCGTTCGGGTGGTGAGAAGCCCAGCCCGAGGAACCCGATGAGCAGCGCCGAAGAAAGGTCCGACGTGGCGCTGAGCGTGGATTCATCGCCATTGGGTCGAGGTTGACTGATGCGAGTCGCAACCGCTTGGCCGTCGCACAAACGCGGTTCGGCGATGGGGAGTAGTCCGAGTGCGGCCAATGTCGATAGTCGTGGCAGATTGTCGCCCGTGGCCGCGCGGGTGAGCGCTCCTAGGCGTCCGGCATGGAGTGAGCAGCCCACCAGCAGGGCGTCTGTTTCGGTCACGAGGAACTGCGCCCCAATCGGTCCCGAGACGCGCAGAGCCGCGGCTAAGGTGGACGTCTTCTCGCGTAACTGCCTGAGTGAGCGCAGGCTTAAGCGTTGAGCCGGCAGTACGGCCGTTTCGCGTCCGTCTTCGGCGCCGAAACGCTCCAGATTTTCGCTGACGGTGAAGACGAGAAGTGCGCCATCTTGCGCAACGCCTTCAATGTCGATCAGTTCGCCGACCGGTGCAGCAGCCACTGTCACGTAGGCGTCTCGCCCCACGCTCGGTCGGTCATCAAACCAGCCGCGCAGAGCGGAAGAAGTTTTCGCCACAAGCGTCCGTCCACCTGTTAGGCCGTGGCTGCCACGCAGCAGCAGTGGGTAGCCGATCAGTTCGCCGCTACCAGACGCACTTTCGGCATCGGCCACCTCGCGCCAGTCGGGGGCGGCTAAACCAATGGCAGCGCAGAGGGTGGCTAGTCGCCGCGGGTCGTCGATTTCGACGGCCTTGGCTGGCGCCGTACCAAAGGTGGGTGCAGCCGATTGGTTGAGCGCAAGCCACACGACGGCGTCGCGTTCGGCTGCGCCCCAGGCGGCGGTGGCCGTTGGTTCCGACAGTCGACGTAATTCATGAAGCGTCTCACCCGACAGATCGCCGATCACGTGCAGGCGGCAATGTTGACGATCGCGCGTCGTCCAGGGGTTGCCCGTGACGATCGTGGTGCGATAACCGTGCAAGGCCAGTTCTCGTCCGGCCTCGGCCACGGCCCAGTCGCCGTCGCGTCCGGCGGGTGAAGCCGTGGGCCCAAGTACCGGAAAGAGAATGGTCGACCGCCCGGCTACTGTCGCTTCTCCTCCTTCACGGCAGCTCAGGTAAGCTGCGCGGCGGTCATCTCCGTCGGCGCGCACAAAGTGTAATTGGGGTAGAATGGAGACTTGTCGCCGTAGCGCGGCAATCTCTTCTTCTGGTTGATTGCGCATGCGGCCGATGAAGCGGTCGGAGAAGCCGTCTTGCTTGAGTTGCCATAGCAGCTCAATCGAGAGCGGCGCGCTGGCTTGTTGAAACAGTTCGCGACGGAGGCGTACGGTGTGCTGTATCGCCTGCAGAAAAATGAGGTCGATGCCCGTGGCGGCGTGCACTTGGTTGAGGCCCCAGTCCTGCTCGAAGGCGCTCGCGATCGCCAGTAGTCGACGCGGCCCCGGCTGCTTCAGTTCGCGCCGCATGTCGGCCGGAGTGAGCGGCGGCGATTGCAGTCCGTCGGCACCAATAGCCAGCGCTCGCACCGCTGATTGCAGTGCTTCGCCGAACGTGCGTCCTGCACCGAGTGCGTCGCCGGAAAGTTGCTCGCCAGCGAACGCTGGTGTGAGGGGGTGGGAGGGGCGACGGCGGACGGCGGGCGGCAGGGCAACGGTCAGGCCGCGCAGGTCGCACGGCAAGGGGAGGAGTTGACGGGCAGAGCGGCCGTGAATGAGTGCGGCATGCAGGCTTGCCAGTGGGATGTCGTGTAAATGACCCAAGAGAGCCGTTAGGCGGTGCAGGCCGGGCTCGAACGAGACGGCGCGTGTTGTGCCGCGGCGTTTATCTACCGAGAAGACTGCCGCTGCCACGCCGATACATTCGAGTGCATCGGCCAGGTGTTCGGCGTCGCGTCGCAGCGTGTGGCGCAACTCGGCCGTCACCGTCTGAGCCGGCGCCACGAGCATTGGCGCGTCGGCCTCGGGCAAGAGGGGATCGATGCCCTCAGCATCGCCCACTGCCGTCGCTCCACCCTCGCGGCCGCGCAGTACCAACACCGCGACCATCTGCGCTCCGGCGATGTCCTCCTCTACGAAGATGCTTTCTTCCTGCAAGAGAAGATGTCGCACACGCTCCTTGAGCGTCTGCACGTCGGGGGCGGCGAATTCGCGTCGCAGGCCGCGCACCGCCACGGGATAGCCGAGAAATTCGGCGGCACGCAGAGATTCATCGAGGCTGCGGCACGAGATGGATTTGCGAATCTCGGTGTCGCCGGCCGGTATTTCTAATAGTCCCAGTGGCCGTGCGGCCAAGTCGCGCAGCCGTGGCAGCGGCATGTCGGCGGCCTCGACGTTGTACCGTCGAAGGATGTTGGCCGTGTCGAGCGCTAGACCGGCGGTCATGGCCGCCCGCCCGGCCGCGCTGAAGACGATAGATGCCGGCCGTTCGGCCACGATGACACGCTCTAAGACATCCGGATGGAGCGGGAGGCGATAGAGTCGGTCGGCGCGTCCATTGCCGCGCAAATCCGGGGCGACTAAGACGACCGTTTGGCCGTGCGCACGCAAGCTGGCCACGGCTTCGGACAAAATGGCCTCAAGTGCAGGCGCCTCGGCCGGTCCCGGTCCGAGGACGAGGATAGGGCGTGATGCAGAATCGGACGCGCCGTCGAACGAAACTTGGGTCATGCGGGTACGCGGCTAGCCTACGGGTCCGGCGCGGTTGACGGAAGGTTCGTTCCATCGCGATTCAACGCAGCCGGGCAAAGGCGTAGACCGCGTTGAATGGTGGTAAATAGACCGAAAGACTAAGAACGGAGTCCAGGGATGTTCCCCGAGGTGCAAGGTAGGTCTGTGAACCCAGGTTGCCTTTGAGGATGCCCAGGGCGATGGGCTGACTACGGGGATCGCCTTCGCTGTCGGCGCTCAGGACTACACGCAGAATGGGCGCCTTCTGCACGGCGATATTTTCCAGGCGCACGGCCAGACGGCCGTCGGGGAGGCGCAGAACAACCACGTGTCCACCTGCGCCGTGAAAGGCATCGGCGCCTTGCAGTTCACCGTCGAGCAGGGTGGTGCCGCTGAGGGCCGCTTCTTCGTAACGCACGTCTGGCAGGCGCGTGCTGACCGAGGCGATGTTGAGCAGTAATGACTGACGCTGATCTTCCGTGAGGTTTTCAAACTGCCCCCGTGTCATGGTGGCGAAGTCTGTGAGCAGCGCGCGGTCGGCCTCTGTGAGGCGCGACGGGCCTGTGGTCACCGTTGGCGGCGGCAGTGGTGGAGCGGCGGACTCAGGTTCTCGAATGACGACGGCTAGAGCAATGCCGACGAGCAGCAGAGCGGCGGCGATACGGAAGGCTTTGAGCACAAGCCAAGGCTACGGCGCTTGATCCAGCTCTGCAACGGTTTAGTGCTGGGCTGCCTTCAGCGGCACGGGCACCGGGTGGAGCGAGGCTCCGCGTGAGGGCAGTTCGAAGACCAACGTACCCGCCACAATCAGTACGGCACTCACGCCGTGCGTCCAGAGCAATGCCTCGCCGGTCAGTACGTGCGACAGCAGCAAGCTGGAAATGACGACGGTGGAACTGCAGAGTGACACCGTTGGCAGGGACAGATTTTCGACGGCGGTGTAGTAACCGAACATACCCGTAAAACGCGAGATGGCTCCAAACGCCACCAGTGAGAGGATGAGTTCGGCTGGTAGGTTCATCAATTCCTGCGCCATCGAAACGCGCAGGAAGGGCGAGATAAGGCAGAGCGCGCCGATAGCCACGCAAATGCGCACTGTCAGGAAGAGGCGTGGATCGCAGTGGAGCAGATAACGACGGAAGCACACGTTGCTGGAACAGAAAATGAGCGTGGCAAAAAAGAGGAAGAGATCGCCGGAGCGCAGTTGGACTCCCTGCCCAAGTGAAAGAATGAAAGTGAACGCGATGCCCATCACGGCGATGCCGGCTCCGGCAAGCTGCCACTTGGTGAAGCGTTGCCCTAACCAGAGCCAGGCCAGTGCCATAGTGACGGCCAGATCGATACCCACGAACAAAGATGCATTTGTGGCAGTTGTGCGCTGCAGTCCCTCAAGCCAGAGGATCGGCCCTGCCACCGCGCTTGCCAGCGAGACGACCAGGGCTGCTTTCCAAGTGTCGCGCTTCAGGCTGCTTAGGTCGCGCGCTGTTGGTACAGCACCAAAGACGAGCAGGACCAAGAAAGCCATCACGAATTCACTGGCCAGGAGAATGGAGTAGGGCGAGAGCGCGTCGGTCAGGTTCTTACCAAAACCGTTATATGTTCCACTTGCCACGATGGAAACCGCGAGCGCGATCCACCCGATTGTCGGTCCGGCCAGTGTGTGTTTTTGGGTACGAGGCAACGTTCCATTGTACCAGAAATCGCCTCTAAAGTCATCGCATTCAGAGCCGTGGCAGCAGGATGCTGGCAGCCACCGCCAAGGCCGATAGCCCGCTGAGAAGCACGAGACCGGCGCACATGTCTTTGATGCGTCCGACCGTTTCGTGATGGCTTGGGTGCAAGTGATCGAGCATGTCTTCCACGATCGTGTTCGCCGCCTCGGCGCCCAGCACCATACCGGAAGCCAGTGCCACGGTCGCCCACTCCAGCGGGTGTAATCCCAGCCACAGTCCCACGCCGATCACCGGGAGGAGGCAGAGGGATTCGAGCCGAAAATTACGCTCCTCGCGCCAGAAGTCTGCCAGGCCGCGGACGGCAAAGATAAGACTGCGGTGGAGTGGGGGGTGCATGATAGGCGATAGGAAAAGTGGTGCCGCCGGCTGGAACGTGTGAGGGCAGGGGATTCTCAGTGCCTCACTCACGGGAAAGATCGATGGTGCCGCCGGCTGGAATTGAACCAGCATGCCTGTGAGGGCAGGGGATTTTAAGTCCCCCGTGTCTGCCATTCCACCACGGCGGCGTGCGAAGCATGAAAAGGACAGTCGTTCGACGTCACTATACGCCTTAGATGGGCAGTACCTCCACTTGTACACGCGGGAGGGCTTCCTGCGTGCCGTGTTCGCCCACGGCTAACGGTTCGGCCGTAATAGGATCCACTTCCACTGCCGACACCACCAGGCGGCGCAAGGTGGTGCCCACGGGAGTGCACGTCATGAGCGTCGACGTGCGTTGATTGCCAGGCTGGTCGAGTACGTGCACATCGCTGGGCTGTACCTCCATTTTCGACACCACGCTGTAGCGATGTTTATCGCCGCCGTAGTAGACCCAGTATTCATCGCCGACGTTGAGTTCGTGCAGACGCGCGAAGACCGATTTATAGTCACCCTCGCCCCAGGCGTAATAGGAACTATGGCCCGTCACGAAGAAATTGCCCGCTTGGCCGGGATTGGCTGTGCCCGGATAGTGCACAACGCCATCTTGCAGTGCCGTTTGAATGTCATTCTCCAGCCCCGCCCAGTCTTCACGCAGGAGCGCGTCGGCGGAGGGGTTCACGATCGGTACGTTAAGATTGAGCTTTGGGACAATGAGCACGTTTGTAGGCGGTCCCACGGTAGGCACAAGGTCGTTGAGGTCGCCGCGATTCTCATGCATGCCTTCAAGCTTGGCTTGCAGATTTTGTCCGGCTGGTTGCAATTGCGCGAGGCTGGCGAGCGGATCGAGTTCGGCCGAAGCGATCTGCCAAAAGCTCTCGTAGTTCAGGCCGACGAAGAGCATGCCGAAGATGGCGGCGAACGTGGCGCCGAAGCGGGCCACGTCACCAATAAACAGGAGGCCGCGGCTCTGGGTGCGAGCCGGCTTGCCCTTGCGCGGAATGCGAACGGGTTGCTTCAAGAAATACCACAGACGCCCAGCCAGCGTGGTGCTTTCGTCGTAGAGGGCGCTGCCCATGCGGTGGCTTTGCTGGGTCGTGGCTGCCAATTGCCGACTGCCTTCCACGAGCGCGGCTTTGGCGGATTGTGAAAGCTTGGCCGTCACGACGGTGACATCGGCTACGCCGCGCTCCACCAACAGAGAGGCGCTCTCTTGGAAGTCGGCCTGCATGGCCGCAAGATCCGCCTGCACGGCGGCCAGGCTCACTCGGACCTTGTCGGCAGTCGAGGGGCCCTTGGGTTTCGGTGGCACTGGCGGCGGCTCGGGTTCTGGGAACTCTTCCAGGAGTGCTTGGACTTCCTCCCAGGGTGCCGGCTCCGGTTCCACGGGCACCGGCACGGACGGTCGCACGCCGCCGATGACGATGTGGCCGTCGGGCGTGTAGGAAGCCTGGTCGTGGTCGGGCGCAAAGGCCATCAGGGCAGTATAGCAGAAAACAGGTGATCCTGCTGCGGCGAAAATGGTATCAGAATGGCCAGCCGCGACAATGTCGATCCCGGTTTTTCAGGCGATTCGTCCGCCGCCAACCACCTCATCGCCGCGATAGAGCACCAGGTGCTGGCCAGCGGCTTGCGGCGCTTGCGCTCCAGTAAAGCGAAAGCGACCGGTATTGCCGCGGTAGCGCAGCCGTCCGGATACCGGTGCCGATAGCGAGCGGACGCGCGCTTCAAATAGCTCGTCGGCATCCTCGGCTGGGCGCCAGGAGATCCAGCTCAGTTCTTCCACGGCAATCTCGTCCGCCATTTCGGTGCCGCGATCGGCCACCACCAAGCGGTTGTTAATGGGATCTTTGGCGACCACTTCCAGAGGAATCTTCAACCCACCCACGCCCAGTCCGCGTCGCTGGCCGACGGTGTAGAGCGCCAGGCCGGCATGTTCGCCAACCACCGTACCGTCACGTCGCACGATCTCGCCGGGGCGCAGTTCGGCACCGAGGTGGCGCTTTAAAAATGCCCGCGGCGTTTTTTCTGGAAAGAAGCACAGGTCTTGGCTCTCTCGATAGTACTCGTCGTGCGGTACGCCGTAGTGTTGAGCGAGCGCGAAGACCTCGTGCTTATGCATGGTTCCCAGCGGAAAAACGGCCGCAGCCAGTTGGTCTTGCGTGAGGCCATACAGGTAGTAGCTCTGGTCTTTGGCGCGATCGACCGCTTGCAGCAAGAGTAGTTGTTCGCTGCCGTCGGGCAGTCGCTCGCGGGCGGTGCGGGCGTAGTGGCCCGTGGCCAGGCGTTCACAGCCGAGTTCCTTCATGAGCGCGATGAGTCGGCCGAACTTCATCGTGCGGTTGCAGCGGATGCAGGGATTTGGCGTGAGACCCTGTCGATGCGCTTCTAGATATGGGTCCACTACTTCACGCTTGAAATCAGCCTCTAGATCGACCACGCGGTAGGGGATGCCCAGGTCTTTGGCAACGGCCGCCGCCCGCGACGCCGTCTGTGCGTTACAACATTTGCTCGGCAGCACTTCGGCTAATGCCGGGGCCAGTGGGTCGCTCCAAAGCGTAAAGCGCACCGCCTCCAGCTCGTGGCCCTGCTCTTTTAAAAGATGCGCCACGACGGCCGAGTCGATTCCGCCAGAGAGGGCGACCAGAATTTTCACAGTGCGTGATTGTACCATGTGACCGATGGTCACACATGCATGTGTGAGTGTGAACGCTCTCCACTTTTTTCGTGCCTGACAGAAGTGGAAGACGAAGACCGTAAGAATGCACCTCTTGCAACGTCAGAAGTGCTACCATGCCTCCTATGGACCCCAAACTCTCCCACTTCATCGCTGCCGCCCGCCAGAAGGGCATGGATTTTCAGAGCATCAAGTCGCTGCTCGTTGCTTCCGGCTGGAAGGAGCGCGACGTGGAACAAGCACTCGTCTCGCAAACGCTCGATATTCCCGTGCCGACGGCTCCCGACGTGGGCGGCGCCCGCGAAGCCTTTTTGCATCTGTTGAGTTTCGCTTGTCTGTACATCGGTCTTGGCAGCCTTATTTTCCTCTACTTCAGCTGTCTCGATTGGCTCTTCCCCGATGTGGCCTTCGACGGCCGTTACCTGGCCGAGACGGATTGGTCCGGACTGCGTTGGCAGATGGCCATGGTCATCGTGACCTTCCCGGTCTTCATTTGGGTGTCGCGTATCATCGCTTCCGACCTGCGTGCCCACCCCGAAAAGAATGGCAGCGCGCTGCGCCGTTGGTTGACCTATCTCACCTTGTTTCTCACCGCTCTCATTTTGATTGGCGACGGCGTGACGCTCGTTTGGTACCTATTGGAAGGTGAGATCACGATTCGCTTCATCTTGAAGGTCTTCGTCGTTCTCGTTCTTGCGGGTATGACCTTCTACTACTATCTCGCCGCTCTTCGTCCGGGTGGAACGGACCGTCGCGTGGCCGGTTTCCGCCTGGGGACGATTCTCCAGTGGAAGGCTATCGCCGTTGTCCTCTTGGGATTGGTGTGGGCCCTCGTCTTGGCCGGCAACCCGCTTACGCAGCGTGAACGTCGTCTCGACGAGCAGCGCGTGTCGGACTTGCAGATGATCGTGAATGAACTTTCCAACCAGGTGCGCGGCCCGCAGCGCGACGCCACCACGGCGCCGACGCTCCTGAAGCCGGTGCCAAAAACGCTGCAAGAAGTTGTTGATGCTGCGCTCTACCAGCGTCCGCGCATTGTCGATCCCGAGACCGAGCAGCCCTATGGCTACACCGTGAAAGATGCCGACACGGTCGAGCTGTGCGCCAACTTCGCCGAGGCCCGCAGTCGCGAGTACGACATCTCGTGGAATCATCCTGCCGGCCGCCACTGCTACACCATTGATCTCTTGGGGTTAAATTACCCCACTCCGCTCAAGCCGACCGCCATCTAATCCGATGGATAGCGCGCTCGTCGCCCGTCTGCGTGACCACGTCGCGGAGCTACACTCGCTCCGCGCACGTTGGGCGGACCCCGCCATTCATGGCGACCCAGCCGAGTTAAAGCGCCTTGGGCAGCGCATTGCCGCCTTGGAACCACACGAATCACTACTCTCCGAATGGGAGCGCCTCGAGCGTTCTCTTTCGGCGGAGGCTGGCCTCGATGATCCCGAGCTGCAGGCCATCGCCGCCGCCGAGGCCGAGGCTGCCCGCGCCGCGCTGCCCGCTTTGGAAGAGCGCATTCGGTCGGCCCTCATTCCGCGCGATCCCGACGACGGCCGGGACGTGATTGTAGAAGTGCGTGCCGGCGCCGGCGGCGATGAAGCCTCGCTCTTCGCCTCCGAATTGATTCGCATGTACATCCGCTATGCCGAGTCGCAGGGGTGGAAGGCATCGCTGGCCGACCTGTCGCCCTCCGAGAGTGGCGGCGCCAAAGAAGGCGTACTGCGCATTGCGGGTACGGGTGCCTACGGCCGCCTGAAATTTGAGTCTGGTGTGCATCGGATCCAGCGCATTCCCGCCACCGAGAATAAAGGCCGCATTCATTCGTCTACCGTCACCGTTGCCATTTTGCCCGAGGTGGAAGACAGCGCTGCGATCGTTGTTCGCTCCGAGGATTTGCGGGTGGATACCTTCCGTGCCGGTGGCGCAGGCGGCCAGCACGTGAACAAGACGGAGTCGGCCGTGCGCCTCACCCACCTGCCGAGCGGTATCGTGGTGGCCTGCCAGACCGAGCGGAGCCAGCTGCAAAACCGCGAGGTGGCGATGCGCCTGTTGCAAAGTCGTCTCTATGCGCAAAAGCGCGAGGCCGAACGCGCCTCGCGGGCGGAGCTGCGTCAGAGCCAGATTGGCACCGGCGATCGCAGCGAGAAGATCCGCACCTACAACGTGCCGCAGGACCGCGTGACCGACCATCGCCTCGAGCAGAGCTTCCACAATCTGCCCGCGATTTTGGAGGGTGCGATCGGGCCGATTGTGGCGGCCTTGGAGCAGGCTGATTTAACCCAGAAAGCGGAGGAATTGCACTGAGAATTTTGTCTTTAAATGACAAATAGAGCCATTAATACAGTCTTATTGACGATTCTTTATTTTCTGTCTCAGTCTATTGACGGCGAGCGGTGCGCGGCCACAATGGGCCGGTTCCTATGGATACTGCCAGCAATGGAGAGGTCGCGGAGAGTGCCGACGATGACCCTGGGGGGAAACGCCTCGATGCCTGCGTCGAAAGCGGGGATGGCGTGCCCGATTCATTTTTCGATCTGACGATTTTTGACCATGCCCGCGCCCGCACCGCGGCGGCCTTGGCGATGGTTCCTCCCACGTCTTCATCCGCCGAGAGCGGCCGGTTGTGGCACTGGTCCGAGGCTGCTCCGCTCCTCCTGGGAATGCCACGCTGTGAGCGTCAGCGTTTGGCCGAGTTCATGGCGACGCGTCTGCGGTCGTCGGTGCGCGTGCGACCCGCGGAGATTTGGGCACGCGAACGCTTTATGAAAGTGGCTGCCGCCGAGACAAAGCCCGCCAACGGCGCGCAGCTCGTTGTGGTGGGCGTAGACGGTATTGTCGATGAGCCGTCATGGCAGGCTCGCTATGGCGAAAACGGCACCAGTCGACAGGTGGTGAACCTAGACCATCATCGCGGCGCCACGGCCGAGACTCCGTCGTCGATGGTGCAGTTTTTGCGTTACCTCCTCGATACCTACAGTCGCAAGATTGCGTTGGGTGACGATCGGACGCTGGATCTTCGCCTGTACTGCAACGATCCCGACCAGGATGTATCGGCCGTGGTCGGCTTGGCCCGCGAGTTGCCGCGCATCTTGGCCCTGCCGGACGCCGAGCTGCACGAAGTGGCCGAGTATCTGGCCATTCAAGACCTTCTCGACCGCTATGCGGCCATGGTCCCGCTCAATCCCGAGAGCGCACACTTGCGTTGGAATTCGCACATCAATCAGCCCTACACCGAGGCCAGACGTGCCAGTGCATTCAATTTGCCGTCCCAACCCAACGACGACCAGCGGCTGCAGGCCGCCAACGTCATCACGAATGTGATCAACGACGTAGCCGGGCGGCTCGGCACCTTCGTGGCCGGTGAGCGCCGGGCCCGCCAGGTTTCCACCTCCGTTCATTTTCTGCACGAGGCGGACGATTGGTGCCTGATCGACGAGTCCGACCCGCTGAACGGCGAGTGGTCTGGCGTGGGCGTGTTGCATCGCGGCAAACAATTGCTGGTGAAGGTGCGGCCCGCTGGCGACCGCTTCATTTATTCCTTCAACCTGGTTGCTCCTCGATTTCTGCAGAACGGCACGCCGCCGCTAGACATCGATCTGCCGACCTTCTTGCGTCGACTGCAGGAGATGGACAGTGAAGCGCGCTACGGCGGATCGCAGCGTTGCGGTGGCTGCCGGGCGGGATCGCTGCTCGATCCAGACCGGATGGTTGCCTGCGTGGAGCGCTGTCTGCGCGGCGATGAGCTTACGCGCTGAGTTGGCGCTCGGCCGCCGTGACGCAGTTGCGCAGTAGGCAGGCGACGGTCATGGGACCGACGCCGCCGGGCACGGGCGTGAGCATGCCTGCTTGTTTGTCGACCGAGGGGTGCATGTCGCCGCGGATGCCCGTGGCGGTACGGGTGATGCCCACATCGACGCAGACGGCACCGCGCTTCACCATTGCGCCTTTGATCAAGTGGGCCGAGCCCGTGGCACACACCAGAATATCGGCCTCTTTCGTGAGGGCGGCCAGGTTCTTGGTGCGGCTGTGGCAGATCGTGACGGTGGCGTCGCGTTGCGTGAGGAGGGCGGCGAGCGTCTGGCCCACAAGTAGGCTGCGGCCGACGATGACGGCGCGCTTACCCGCGATTGCCACCTTGTAGTGGTCGAGCAGGTCGATGATGCCGCTCGGCGTGGCGGGGCGGAGGCCCGTGTGATCGCCCGCGAGCAATTTGCCAAGGTTCACGGCCGTCAGGCCGTCGACGTCTTTGGCGGGAGCGATCGCTTCAAGGAGGCGTCGCTGGTGCTTTTGGAGCGCTTTTGGGAGCGGTAATTGCAGAATGACGCCCGTCACGTCTGGGCGGTCACACAGCTCGCGTAGACATTCCTCAGCTTGTGCAGCCGAGACAGACGCGGGAAAGCGGACGTGCTCCGCGCCCATGCCGATGCGCTCGCAGGCGGCGAGCTTGCGTTGCACGTAGGCTGCGCTGGCGGGATGATCGCCAATCTGCGCAATTACCAGGCGAGGCTGCGTGTGGAGAATCCGCCGCTTAAGCGATTTGAGGATCTTCTCGGCCGGCGTCTTGCCTTCCAGTATGCGGGCTGCCATCGCGACCACTCTACCCCACCAACGTGCGGATCCGCACGGCGATCTCGTCGATGGAGCCCCACGAATCAAGAATGACCATCGTCGGATCTTCGGCGGCCAGCTCGCGGTAGGCGGCGTGCACGCGCTCCTGCAAGTCGGCGGCCTTCTCGTAGGCGTCGGCGCTCTTCCGTTTGCGGATGAGCTCCAGGCAGATCTCCAGCGGCGGCAGCAGCACGATGGTGATATTGGGCATGGGGAAGGGCTCGTTGGCGCGCTGGATCCAGCGGTGGTCGATGCCGAGCGCACGGGCGTAGACGATGCTCGAGTGGCGGTAGCGGCTGCTGATCACGGTCTTGCCCGCGGCCAACGCCGGCTTGATGACGGTCTCCACGTGGTCGGCGCGATCGGCGGTGTAGAGCAGCTGCATCGCCGCCGGACCCATGACGCGATGCTCGGTGAGCAGCTGTGTGATGAGCTGCCCGGCCGGACCGCTTGTGTTCTCGTGCGTGAGCATGGCGTCTTTCCCCTCCGCCAAAAGCGCGGCCAGCAGCCGCTCGCACTGGGTGGTTTTGCCGCAGCCGTCTGGCCCTTCGAGAACGATGAACTTGCCGCTCATGTGACGATCGTACCCGGCGCGCGGCCGCCTCCGATTGAACCCGCAGGTTTCTTTCTTGCCATTCGAAATAATCGGTGTATAACAACACCGGTCGTTCCGGGGCCATCTGTTGCTGGATGGACTTCGCGTTCTTGCGTCGGCATCTCTACGGCCATTCGGTCGACCCAGTCTGGGTCACGACGACCGCAAGAATCCCGGAAGACCGGACCGTCAGCCACTCGGCTGGCGGTCCTCTTTATGCGAGCGGCTTGCGGCTCTCCTTGAGCTCCGCGCGCTGGTGCTTCTGCTCCAGCATCTTCTCCTTGCTGCGCCGGTTGCGGCGCTGCTTCTGTTTGCGGAGCTTGAAGATCTTCTTCTGGATGGTCGATTGTTTGCCTAGCTTCTGCTCCTCGATCTTCATGATGAGCGTGCGATAGGCCGCCAGCCGGTTAAGGGCCTGCTCGCGGTGCGCCTGGCTGCGGGCCACCGTACCGCTGGGACGGTGCAGCAAGACGGCCACGCTGCTGGTCTTGTTCACCTTCTGGCCGCCGCTCCCGCTGCCCTTGGTGAAGGTCTCTTCGATGTCCTCAGGCTTAATGCCCAGCTTTTCGGCTTTTTGGAGCAATCCAGGCTTGAGATCGACGGGGAAGCGCATACGGTCGATCATAGCAAAATCGGCTGGACTTCGGGATGGCCCTTTCTATACTTCGGCGTTCCTTGAGAACACCGGAAGAGAAACTGAGACAGGCTCCCTGCCCATCGCGGTGGATACGGAGCCTGTCTCGATCGCGAACGACAGGCCGTCACCGCCCCACGCACGGGGCATCAGCAACACTCACATGAGGTGACCCTTGAGCGCTTTTTTGACACCGTCCGTCGCCACGTCCAGCATCGTCTACGACCGCAGCCGCGTCTGCCAGCTTATCGGCATTCCCATTCCCGAGACGGCGGAGCCGGAGATCGAACCGCCCCTGCCCGGCCGCTTCAAGATGTGGGTGCCAAACTGGAACCTGATCGGCATCCTCAACCGCATGAGCGAGATCGGGCTGACGGTCGTCGAGTCGATGCACGTGCGCGCCAAGCCATTTGCCAAGCCCACCCTGACGAGCGGCTACCTGACCATGCCCATCTGCCCGCCCAAGTGCGGGAACGAGAAGTTCCGTAAGCCGGCTCAACTGAAGTCCGATGAGCGACTCGCTCCCGCCTCGGCGCTCATGATGGGCATTCTGATTCGCTACCTGGCGGACCTCGAACTGCTCTACGCCGGGCACTGGCTCATCACCGCCGACAAGTGCGGAAATAAGACCCTCTGCATTCAGATTGGCGATGGTGGGATCGTCCTGGCGCTCCACGACGACCGCCGCATCCAGAACGCCGACCACGCCTGCGCCGTCCTCTCCTGACATTCGCCTCTTCCGACCTCTCGCCGGCCCCCTTCATGGGGGTCGGCATTTTTTTAGTTGCAGCGGTCGTGGGCCACCGCCTGTAGCCTGTACCGGGTAAAGAGGTTGGCCACCAAGTCCTTGCGGTTCTCGATCATGCGCGCCAGCACCACCCGGAGGACGGCGGCATCGGTCGTCTCGGGGGCGATCTGCCGCACGCGCCACTCGTCGTGGAAGAGTCCGTAGTCGATAGTGACTTCACCGGTGCGTTCATTGAAGAAAGCCTCTCGCTTTTCGGCCAGTTGGTGAATGAGGATGTCGACGTGCAGGTGGAAGGGATCATCATCGTCCGCCTCCTCGCCGCAGAGGAGGATCTCCAGCACCTCCTCGCGCACTTCGCGCAGTAAGCCCTCGTGCGCTTCCAGTTCGTGCGCCTGGCAATCGGTCACGGTTTTTTGCCAGCCGTCGCGCGTGCGATACGCGGTAAGACGCGGTACTTGGTACCCCACGATGAGCAGCGCCTCGTCGCCGTTCTCGGGGCGGGCGTATTCTACGTACGATTCGCTGTCGGTCGTGAGGGAGAGGTGGCCCATGGGCGGTATCGGCGTGGCACTATAAGAGCCCGGGCATGCTTTGCCAACAACCACCCTGGCACCAGGCTAAAACGCATCTTTTTCCGTTGACAGCAGTTAAGTCATCTTTACTATGCGCCCGGTTCGAAACCGTTCCTTCAATGTCTCACAGCTAGAGGAGAGTTCTGCATGCCGCACCAGAAGAAGGTGTACATCGGCTCGGTCACCCGCAACGGTCGCAGCAAGGTCCGCACCGTGACCTGCAACGGCACCCCGCTCGTGCCACCTTCGCAGAAGACGTTCTACTGGGGCGACAAGTCCCAGGGCACCCGCGCCCTCGTCGACGCGATCACGCTCGATCTGACCGGCGTCGAGGACGCCGAGTTCGCCACGTTCCTGCTCGAGCACATCTTCTCCGGCATCGACAAGACCGCGCCCTGGAAGCTGACCTCCGATGAGGTCGCCACCTTCCTGCGCCGGATCGACTACGGCCTCTTCCACATCCACTACGACAGCCTGATGGCGGCGTAAGCATCGAGGCCTCGAACCACCCGCGCTGGCCCTGCCAGCCATGGCCGTCCCGATCGGGGCGGCCTTCTTGTATCCCCCGTTCTTTTTCAAAGGAGGATGTGAGCGAATGCTGGATTCGTCGAAGGAGTACCAGGCCATTCCCGCCAGCCGCCGCGTGTTCGCTGGCCACAACGAGCTGCATCCGCCGCCGGGCAAGCGCTTCAGCTGGGGTGATCGCGAGGAAGGCACGCGCCTTCTGGCCGCCGTCCTGACGCTCGACCTGCTCGGCGTCGCCGATGACGAGGTGACGGCGTTCCTCATCGACCTGCTGCACAGCCAAGAGCGCCACCGCGGCTGGATGTTCTCCGTCACGGTCATCGGCATCTTCCTGGCCCGCGCCAATCTGGCGCTCTACCAGAAGTACCGCGAGCGCTTCGAGCGTTTGCCGGAAACCGAGTCCTGATATCTGCGCTGACGAGGGTCAGCCACGGCCGCCTGTCAGGGGCGGCTTTTTTTGGTACTTTTGGCACGCGCCAAAAGTACCAAAAAACGCTGGCGCGCCGAGCCCACCTCCATGGTTCTGCTTCATGGTGACGCCCTCCCGAAGGAGGAAATATCCTTCGTGCCCCTTCACCCCCAGCCGGCGCGCGCCCCTCCGCAGGCAAAGGCCGAAAGGCAAAAGACTACCCCAAAAGGCCTTAAAAGAGTAAATTAGGTTTATGTTTGAAGAAGAAATGCAGAAGTACGATCTTGATGCTCAAAGGTTTCCTCTTTTGAATAAAGAACGAGAATTTTATTTAAAAATTTTGGAACATGATCGCTTTCTTGCTCATGCAGATCCGATGCAATTTGAAGATGTCGAGCCAATGATTTCACTAACTTATGAAACAAAAAAGTTTTTAGAAAAAGCAGGTGAAATAATTCGTTTATCTGACATGAACAGTCCAGATGGCGTGCTGATTAGGGAATACTTTAATCCGTTTTTCTCAACGCTGGAGAATGAATGGAGAAGCTGGTTTTGCAAGTATGTGAAAGCGATGCGTTATCCAATTCAAATGCTTATCGGAACAATTACAATTCACGTCGCATCCTTGCCCTTAAGCTTTAACGAAGAAAAAAGAAAATATATTGAACTTAGTTCGAAGGCTCAAAAGTTAAATAAAGACTTTGAAGCTCTAGAAAAAGCGGCGGCTGATTTTTTTGAAGCTCCGTATTATAAATCTACTGAAAACAATCCCCATGAAGAGCTTTACAGAATTAGAGACCAATATTTAAAGAAATTAGGTAGTGAACTATCAGGGGCAAGAGAGATATTGTTCAAACACAGCGAATTTGAGAATGGTCTGATGCAAAAGAAGCTGCTTATTTTGACGACAATCTTTAGTGCCATTGCCGCAATAATTGCACTTGTTCAAATTTTAAAAGTTCAAAATGTTTCAGTGGAAACAAAGGAACCTTTGCAGGTAATTAGGGCGCAGATTCAAAAATAGCCCCCGCTTTCGCGGGGGCTGTTAGCAATTAGAAGTCCCCTCCTCCCATCCCTCCCATGCCGCCTGGCATCGGAGGCATCATGTCGGCGTCCTTCTTGGGAACGTCGGTGATGGCGACCTCGAGCGTGAGGAACATCGCGGCCACGGAGGCGGCGTTCTCGAGCGCGGAGCGGGAGACCTTCTTTGGGTCGATGACGCGCGCGGCGACGAGATCTTCGTACGTGCCGGTGAGGGCGTTGTAGCCGTGCGAGCCCTTCAGCTCGTTTTGCACCTTGTCCACCACCACGTCGCCCACCACGCCGGCGTTGGCGGCGATGTGCTTGAGCGGGGCGGTGAGCGCCTCGCGCACGATGGCGATGCCGATCTGCTCGTCGGCGTTCTTGGTCTTGAGGCCGTCGAGCGACTCGAGCGCGCGGATGTAGGCCGTGCCGCCGCCGGCGACGATGCCCTCCTGGCCCGCGGCGCGGGTGGCCGAGAGCGCATCTTCCACGCGGTGCTGCTTCTCCTTCTGCTCCACCTCGGTGGCGGCGCCCACCTTGATGACGGCCACGCCGCCGGTGAGCTTGCCCAGGCGCTCGGCCAGCTTCTCACGGTCGAAGTCCGACTTGGTCTGCTCCATCGCCGCCTTGATCTGTTCGACGCGAGCGGCGATCTCCTTCTTGTCGCCCTCACCGTCCACGATGGTGGTGGCGTCCTTGGTGCAGATCACCTTGCCAGCCTGGCCGAGGTCTTCGGCGGTGGCGTTCTCGAGCTTGAGGCCCACCTCTTCGGAGATGAGGCGTCCGCCCGTGAGCGCGGCGATATCCTTGAGGATCTCCTTGCGGCGGTCGCCGAAGGCCGGGGCCTTGATGGCCAAGCTGTTGAAGCGGCCCTGAAGCTTATTGAGCACCAGCGTGGCCAGCGCCTCGCCTTCCACGTTCTCGGCGATGATGACCAGCTCCTTCTTGCCCTTCTGGGCCAGCGCCTCGATGATGGGCAGAATCTGCTGGATCGACGAGATCTTGGCGTCGGTGATGAGGATGGCGGCCTTGTGGAAGACGGCTTCCATGCGCGCCATGTCGGTGGCGAAGTAGGCCGAGATGTAGCCCTGGTCGAACTGCATGCCCTCCACAATCTCCATCTCGATGCCGAGCGTCTCCGACTTATCGACGGTGACGACGCCCTCGTTGCCCACCTTCTCGAAGATGTCGGCGATGGTCTCGCCGATCTCCTTGTCCTGGGCGGAGATGGTGGCCACGGCGGCGCGCTCCTCGCGCTTGGAGACGGGCTTGGCCTGCGTCTCGAGGTGCTTGGTGACGGCCTCGACGGACATCATGATGCCGCGCTTGATGCCGATGGCGTTGGAGCCCTTCTTGAGGTGGCGCAGTCCGGCCTCCATGAGTGCGCGGGCCAGTACCGTGGCGGTGGTAGTGCCGTCGCCGGCGGCGTCGTTCGTCTTGGTGGCGGCCTCCTTCACCAGCTGGGCGCCCATGTTCTCGTAGGGATCCTCAAGCTCGATCTCTTTGGCCACGGTCACGCCGTCTTTGGTCACGGTCGGGCCGCCATACTTCTTGTCGATCAGCACGTTGCGGCCGGAGGGGCCCATGGTGGCGGCCACGGCGTTGGCCAGCTTTTCGACGCCTTTGAAGATCTTGTGGCGGGCGTCATCGCCGTTCAGGAGTTGCTTGGCGGACATAGAGGGAGGAGGAAAGGGGAATAGGGGAGGGGAGTGCGGAAATTACTCGACTTTGCCAAGGACGGAGTCCAGGCGGAGGATCTTCACTTCAACATCTTTGTTGTTCTCGTCCTTCAGCTTCACTTCGTCGCCGGCGTATTTACCAAAGAGCACCTTGTCGCCAACCTTCAGGAAGTCGTGCGGGTTGCTCACCTCGTGGCCGTCGTCCTTCACCTTGCCGTCGCCAAGAGCGATGACGACGCCCTCTTGGGGCTTCTGCTCCTTGGCGGTATCGGGGATGACGATGCCAGAGGCCGTCACCTGCTCGGCTTCGAGCGGCATGACGACGACGCGGTCACCGAGGGGATGAATCTTCACCTTGAGCTTGGGCGTAGTAGCCATATAAGGAAGAAAGAGGAAGTGGGATTAGCAGTCACAATTGTAGAGTGATAAATGAGAGCGTCAAGAGTCAGGTGCTTTCCACGTTCTTTTGGCGCCAAAAGAACGTGGAAAAAGAAACAGGCCGCTGATGTTGTGGTGCCTGCGCGACATGGCTCACGCCGCCGGCAGCGCAAACTCGCGGTGCGCTCTTCCGAGGGCGAAGACTAAAAATCCATCGAGCCAAACACACTCTCTTGTTTGTCGGGCACCCGCAGAATGGTCGTGGTGACGGGGCAAGTGCCTTTATAGAGCACGGGGAAGGTGACGCCAGGATCTCCGCCCGTGACCCCGCCGGGGTCGGGCTGATTGCAGCCGCGGCCGCCGCCGGAGGCCAGTCGCACCGTTGAGCCGGTGCCATTCATCGCTTGGTCGTTGCTTTCGCCGTCGACGGTGCGTCCGCTTGGCAGCGTGAGCGTTTGTCCGCCACCCGAAGACGAAGAACTGGTGTTCGTCTGTCCATCCACCATACGACCGCTCGGCAGGCGAAGTCCGCCCTGACCACTGGCCACGGAAGAACTGTTCGACTGGCCGTCCACCGTCCGACCACTGGGGAGTCGTAAGCCGCCTCCTGAGGTCATACCCGCACTCCCGGCCCCACTTGATCCACTGCGCGAAGAAGATCGGCCGCCGCTTCCACTACTGGAAGAAGTGCCGCTTTGCTCCGTGGCCACAAAGCCAAAGTCGTTGTCGTAGGCGTACTGAAAGTTTTCCGGCATAAAGCCTTCTTCGGCGGGAATCTGCCCGGGGTTGCGGTCGCCGTAGGCATGGCCGTCCGGCCCCCACTCGGGCGACATACCCACGCGCGCCAGCCAGTCGCGATCGTCGCTAAGCGCATGAACGTCGGCGCTCGGCGTCGACGAAGACAATGGTCGCCCCGACGAACGTGATGCGGAACTGGTACGTTCACTGTTGGTCGCATCGTCGTCCCAGGCATAGGGACGTTGCGCATTCCAGTAGTCATTTGAGGTGCGCATGGTGCCCACCTCGGCCAGGGGCAATGGTGCCACTGTCGAGCCTTCATTGGTTGTGGAAGTACCGCAGCCAGCCAAGCAGAGCGTTGCCGTCAGAAGCGCGAGAATCCGCGTATTCATGGGCTAACACTCTATCCTGCACTGGCAAAATGTCAAGAAAACTGGACAGGATCAGGGGTTACTCCGACTTCCAGATGCGATTCTCGTAGTCGAGCCAGTAGGTGATGCCGTATGCCACCCACTGCCGTTCCGAAATGCTCACCCAGCGCAGGCCGTCGTCGCTGCGGTTGAGGTTTAGTTTGGCATCGAAGCGGTACCAAGTGCCGTTGTCGGACTGCCACTGCATGGGCTTCAGTTCCTTCCAGGTGGTGCTGTTGGTGGTGGAGCGATAGAGTTTGCCGTCTTCGATCTTCATGATCGCCTGGTCGATGTCGCGCCAGGTGCTGTCGGTAGACACCCACGTCTTGGGCCCGGCACTACTCGAAGCAACCGACGACTGCGACGTGCTGCTCCAACTAGAAGACGACGAGGCTGGGGGTGTCACGTTCAGTTTGGCCTCCAGGGTGGCGACGCGCTGTTGCAGCAAAGCGATGGTGGCACGCAGGTTGGCGTCCTGGCGCGAGAGCACCACGGCCAGCTCGGCGCGGTTCACGCTGCCGCCTGGGTTGAAGGTGCCGGGTTTGTTGGCCGGTCCCGTCATAAGGCCGCTATCGGAGGCCCAACCGATGGCGTTGGCCGCCCAGTGGGTGGCGGGCACATCGGAAAAACTCGTCATGGCCGCATGGGCGCTGATGCCTCCCACGATCGTGAGGGTAACGGCGGCTGCCAGGCGGATCGTATTTCGAGACACGGGAACGGGATGGAGGGAAGCCATAGTGGGCCCACCGTAGGCGCGCACGCCGAATTTGCCCACTTCACAGATCGTCTGGCTGTGTTCAAGTAGAGTGTTGGTCTCATGAAGAAGCCCGTCTAAGCCTTCTGCTCGCTTACGGTTGTCAGACCTGGACCGATTGGTACACTGCGCCTGCTCTTTAGTCTCATCGTGCCGACGTGGCGGAATTGGTAGACGCGCACGCTTCAGGAGCGTGTATCTTCACGGATGTGAGAGTTCGAGTCTCTCCGTCGGCACCATCAGTATCGCGTCTTGTCTCGCCATGACCCACCCTCTCGTCCGCGACCTCGAGCGCCTGGCCGACACAAAGAAGGCGGCGTTCTTTCCGCGTTTCTTCAAAACGGGCCCGGGGCAATACGGAGAAGGGGATCAATTTTTGGGTGTGACCGTGCCGCAAGTGCGCGCGGTGGTGAAGCGCTACGCCCAGTCGCTCGATGTCGCCCACATTGAGGGGTTATTAAAGAACCCCATCCACGAGGTGCGTCTGGCCGGCGTGCTGGCGCTCGTCTTCCAGTTCGAGCACGGCAAACCGGCGGAGCAGAAAAAGGTGATGGAGTTTTACTTGGCCCACTTTGCGGGCGTGAACAATTGGGATCTGGTCGACGCCTCGGCCGCCAAGATTCTCGGCGCCTGGCTCTGGAGGCAGAAGCGTGCCGCGCCACTCCAGAAGTTAGCCCGTTCCACCCATCTCTGGACCCAACGCCTGGCGATCGTCGCCACCTACGCCTTCATTCGCGAGCGTGTGTTTGAGCCTACGCTCCAGGTGGCAACCATTCTGTTGCACCACCCACACGATCTCATTCAGAAGGCTGTGGGCTGGATGCTTCGTGAAGTTGGCAAGCGCGACGAGGGCGTGCTGCGTGACTTTCTCCATGAGCACGCCGCCACGATGCCGCGGACGATGCTGCGCTACGCCATCGAGCGCTTGCCGGTGGCCGATCGGAGTCGCTACCTGGCGCTTGGGCGGCCGCGTCGGAGCCAAAAATGAGGGCATAGAGATGGCAAAACAGGGATTGAAGCTTGTCGAGCGCCTCGGGCATACTTCTCCCGTGCCGCGCCTCTCCATTCGTTCCGCGTTCGAGCATGTACTTGTGATCGCCGTTGGCGTGGCCGTGCTCTGGAAAGGAGGAAAGGGGCTTGAAGTCACCTGGCTACTTCCCATTGTGCCTCTGTTGGGGGCGGTATCATTGTGGGTGAATACCAAAAAGCACAGTGCCCCCGCCGTGTCGTGGCCGGCATGGCTGTTTGCCGCCCTGTTCATTGCCTGGTCAGTGACCAGCTTTCTCTTTTCCGAGACGCGCAACTACGGCCTCGATGAAATCATTCGTGACGTCAGCCTGATGCTCCTGTGGTTGCAGATCGTTCGCTTGTCGCCGACTCCACGCGAAGCCCTATCAGAAAGGATTATCGACGCTATTGTGTATTCTGTTCTTTGTGCCGCAGTCATTGGAATGGTGGTGTATGTGTGTCAGCCGGTCGGTCGTTTTGTCGGAACATTTTTTGATCCGCGGTATCACACCGACTATTGGCCTAATGCTTGGGCTGAACTTCTTCTTTTGGCTTGGCCATTGTGCCTGTGGAAGTACTGGCAAGCAGCGCCAAAAATGCGCACGGTCTGGCTTGGACTTCTTGGCGTACTATTGGGCTCGCTTCTACTTAGCTACTCGCGAGGTGCCTTCCTGGCGATGCTGGGGCAGGTGATCATGATGGCAGTAGCGTGCTGGTGGTTGGTGCCGTCAAAGCAGCGCCACTATCGCTCGGCTGCCTTGGCAAGTCTGACGGTGCTCACCGTGGGTGTGATGGTCTTTGGCGTTGGCAATGGCCTGCGTAGCTTCCTCTTCCCTGTGCAAGATTTAGGGGCCAAGGTCACCTTTACGGCCGACGAAGGCACCTCGTCCATCGACGAGCGCGCTTCATTTTGGCGTCAGGCCTGGGCCTTTGCGGCCGAGAAGCCCGTTTTGGGACACGGACCCTACAGCTTCCGCTTCCTGCAACCCCGCCTGCAAGACGCCGTCTACGCCACCTCGGATCATCCTCACAACGTCTGGTTGAAGTTGGCCATGGAACGAGGTTGGCCGGCAGCCATTCTCTGGAGTCTGCTAATTGCCGTCAGCGTGGGCACGGCGGCGGTGCGTACCTATCGAGAACGTGAGCTGACATGGGTACCATTGGCGGCCATCGGCGTGTTGGGCGTGGTGGCTCATTTGGTTATCGACTTCAATCTTCAGTTCGTGGGAATTGCCTTGCCCTTCTGGCTCCTGCTAGCCCTCTTGTCGGCACCGCTCGTGTGGCAGACAGCCCCCAGACACCTGAAGAACGCGCAGAACGCGGTGGAGTTATTGGTGGCATTGCTGCTCATGTGTCTGACCGTACGCGAAGGGGCTTATCTCTTCTCGTCATCGCTTGGGCGTCGGGCCGAAGCTCGCGGCGACATCGCCGCCGCATTGCAGTGGTATGAGGCGAGCGACGACAGCTGGTTCCCGCGCGACTTACGCCTGAGCCAGGCTTCCATGGCCCTGCAAGCCGGACAGCTGCAGACCGCCAGCGGGGCAATGGCCGCCTATCTGCAGGAGAACGATCAGGATGCCCGCGCCTACTCGTTGCGAGCCACTATTGCCGAAGCCGCTGGTCAGCGCTTGGCGGCTGCCATCGACCTGGAGCGCGCTTTCACCTGGTCTAAGCTCAACGATCTCGGCGTGTTGCGCCGTTGGATCGCACTCTCGCGCCTGAGTCCGGCGCTGCCCTCCGCTCCGGCCAAAGAAGTGCAGGAAGTGCTCCTCGCTTTCCAGAGGGCGTTCATGCAGAACTCGCACTTCGTCCTTCTTGGGGACAACGTGGAAGATTTTTTGGGCATCTGCGCGCTAGTCGAAGCCTCGGATACAGAAGGCATCAGGAGCTTCTGCCGCGAGCATGTGGATGAGGTACAAGCCGAAGCCACCCGCGTCCGGGGCGAATTGCAGGCCCGCCAGCCGGGGCGGCTCTGGTGAGCGCGCCAACGGTAGCGCACGGTGCGCCGGGCTGAGGACGTCTATGTGGGCCGACCAGCGGCCTGCCACGCTTCGTCCAAGGACGGAGCATAGAACGTCGAACGATGATCCGTCCGGACTGGACGGGGCCTGCGTCCGTTCACCCGCCTTAGCGGAGGGTGGGCAAGCTCATCACCATACTGAGGGATAGGAAGGCGATGAGAGCCACGTGCATGAGCACGAGCGGCAGCGAAGCGGGGCGTGAGGGAAACTTCACGTTTTCATCGTAGGTAGATCCCCTTGGGTGGGGGAGTATCTATATTTAATAAATGTTATATAATAATAGTTTGACGAACGAGTGAAATAGTATAAGAGAACTTAACAAAGGCTCTTCCCACCCGGAAATAGTCGCCGCTTTCCCGTGGTCGTATGATAGGTCGTCGAATCGTGAATGTATAAAAAATGTGTACGTTTATTACTCGATCAGGTGTTGGAGGTACTAGACATAATTAATATATGTTTCATAAATACATAATAACGCGCCGTAAGACATCCAATGCCCAAAGGGAAGTTGGCGCGTGATTTTGGCATGTGGTAGACAAATAATTTTTAGGTAGAGGGTTTTTTACGCGAGAAAGTCCCAAATGAGGCTTAGAATAACGATGCTGGAGCCAAAACGTTACACCTCCCAGTGGCCCGAGCGCTCGTGCAAAAAACCGCGCGTGCGTTTGCCGATCGCTGTCAGTATGATCGGCGCGTCGTTGGCATCATCGCAGCCATATCGGGACCTCGCTCAGTTGGGCCGCCGAGCCCTTGGGCAAGGCGCTCATCAAAAAGCGCACGCGCGTCCCACCTTATCCGGTATTCTCACGTCTGTCGGGACGTAGCTCAGTTGGCTAGAGCGCACGGTTCGGGACCGTGAGGTCGAAGGTTCGAGTCCTTTCGTCCCGACCATTGAAGAACAGTCTCCCCCACATCATCCGCCATCATTCTCCGCGTAGCGGCAATGAGGTAAACGTCCGGCGAACAGCAGGGTAGACAGGCAGGCTACGATCGGCCTGGGATTTTCATCACCCCAGGAGACAACATCGTGGCCAACCGTAAACGAGATCCGCACAAGGAACAGTTCTGGCGTCAGCACGTCCAGGCCTGGAAACTTTCCGGACTCTCCGTTCGTGACTTCTGTCGGCAACACCAACTCCCCGAACCTTCCTTCTACCACTGGAGAACCATCCTCGCTCAACGCGACCTCCTCGAACAACCAAACCAGCAGACACCAACGGTTCCTCAACTCCACGATTCACCCTCACCTCAGCCGCTCTTTCTGCCGTTGACCCTCCAGACCGAAACCACGCCCTTTGCGATTCACCTCCCCGATGGCACACAACTCCACGTCCCCGCAGCCTTCGATCCCCACTCCCTGCGCCAACTCCTCGCCATTCTCCGGGAGGTGCCATGTTGACTCTGCCCGCCACCGTGCGCGTCTTCCTCTGCACCCAGCCCACCGACCTCCGCTGCGGCTTCGATCGACTGGCCGCTCTGGTCGGACAGCACCTCGATCTCGATCCCTTCAACGGACACCTCTTCGTCTTCAAGAACAAACGCGGCGATCGACTCAAGATCCTCTACTGGGAGTCTTCCGGATACTGCCTCTGGTACAAACGACTCGAGGCCGGAACCTTCGCCTTCCCTGACTCCGGAGTCGCCGACCTCGGTAAAGCCGGCCGTGAGATCCGACCGGCCGACCTGGTCATGCTCCTCGAAGGCGTCGACCCAGCGCGCGTCCAGCGACGCACGCGCTACCACCGACCCGTAAGCTGACATCACGATGTCAGTTCAACTGCTACACTCGATAGAACCCGGCCCACCCTCTGGACCGGGTTCGTGTTCGGGCCGGAAAATCCCTGCAATTCCCCAGCTCCTGAGGCATCCTTTCCGCAGGAGCTTTGCCATGACACCAACCGACACCCGCAACGACGAGCCTGCTCTGCCCGACGACGTCGCTGGGCTCAAAGCCATGCTCCACGAAGTGTTGCAGACCAATCGCGAACAACGCCAGCAACTGGACCATCTGCAAGCTCGCCTGGACCAACTCTTGCGTCGGCTGTATGGCCCACGTGCCGAACGCATCGACCCGGCACAGTCGCTCCTGTTCGGCATTCCTCAGCCAGAGCCCGCCGCTGCCAGTCCACTGGAATCCGAACCGACTGCGTCCTCGCGAAAACGCCGTGGACATGGCCGACAGAAGTTGCCCGATCACTTGCGACGCCAGCGCGTCGTGCATGAGTTGTCCGAAGCCGAACGGCTCTGTCCGTGCTGCCGGCAACCGCGTCAGGTCATCAGTTCGCAAACCAGCGAGCAACTGGACTATCAGCCCGCTTCCCTGTTCATCGTCGAGCACGTGCGTCTGACCTACGTCTGCAACTCCTGCCAGAATCCAATGGAGGACCGATCGGACCTCGCACCGGAGCCAGTCGGCTCGACGTTCGCGACGGCTCCCAAACCCGCGCAGCCGATCGAACGGGGCCTGCCCGGTCCGGGGTTGCTGGCTCACGTGGTGGTCAGCAAGTACGGCGACCACCTGCCTTTGAACCGCCTGGAAGAAATCTTTGGCCGGCAGGGCGTACACCTGTCGCGTCAGACGTTGTGTGACTGGATGGCCGACTGTGCGGAGTTGTTGAGGCCATTGACGACCCTGATGAAGCAACGGATCCTGGCGGGCCGGGTGATCTCCACCGATGACACAGGGGTGCCCGTGCTGCAGCCGGGCAAAGGCTCGACGGCTTCGGGGGCGTTGTGGGTCTACGCCGGCGACGAGTCGGCACCGTATGTGGTTTACGATTTCACGATGGGCCGTGCGGGCAGTGGTCCACAGCAGTTCCTTGAAGGTTTCACCGGCTACCTGCAAGCGGATGCGTTCACGGGGTACGACAGCCTGTTTGGTCCGGGTGGCATGCGTGAGGTGGCCTGCTGGGCTCACGCCCGGAGGAAGTTTTACGACGCACGGTCCAGTGACAGCGAGCGAGCGCACCGGATGCTGGGTTGGATCCGGCAGTTGTACGCGGTGGAGAAGCAGGCCGGCGAGCAGACGGCGAAGGAGCACCTTGGTTTGGAAGCGAGCTGGGTTGTGCGCAAACGCTTGCGTCAGGAGCAGTCGTTGCCATTGCTGACAGCGATGAGTCAGTGGCTGGAGGAAGAGAAGAACAAGGTGTTGCCCAAGAGCCCGATGGGCGAGGCGCTCGGCTACGCCCGCAATCACTGGGCAGCGTTTGTGCGCTATACCAGTGAAGGATTTCTTGGGATCGACAACAACCTGGCGGAGCGTAGTCTTCGAGCGATCGCAGTGGGCCGGAAGAACTGGCTGTTCGCGGGTAGTGAAAAGGGCGGTCAGACAGCAGCGGTGTTATACAGCGTGACGCAGAGTTGCCGTCGTCTAGGACTGAACTCGTTTGTGTACCTGCGAGAGTTGCTGACCGCGTTGCCGGGTCTGGCCAGTCCGGAGTTGTCGATGTGGCTTCCGGACCAGTGGGCAACTCGGTGTCAGGCGGAGTCCAGACCTCCGCCGTGATGGCCGGTTTGGATAGTAGCCATCGCAGGAGAAAAAAGGAGAAGGCCGCCGCAGGCGAGGTGATCTGGCCTGGGGTGGTTCTGCGCATTTTAGCCAGCGCTGGACTGCCAAGGAGGGCGAAGACCGGCTGCCAGCGAGGCTGTGCCGAAATCGCCAAACCGATCAACTCGGACCTAGCCGACCTGGGGTTCACCGGACCCTTACGCAATGAGCGCAAGAGCGATGACCGCCATCTGGCGGGGTCATGATTTGTGGTATTTACTGCCCTGCATACCCGACGCCTGCCACATCATGTCGAATGCTGGCTGGAAAGCTTTTTCAATATCCTTGATCGGAATCCTTAATAATTTCTCCTAGAGGCAACAATTCGTTCTGCTTAAACGGTATGCGCCTCAATTCTCTAGAATTAGTGATATATGAATGAAACCTTGCTTCAAAGATTGGAAATTGCGACTCTGTGTTCTGTTCACTCTTTTATACACTTATTTTCACTATGGAAATCATCAGTGCACTCCTGGTATTTGCTATAATTATCGCCTTCATTTTTGGCCCGTTCATTCTGGTCTGCGAACTCTGTGAGTCTAAGAACCGCAGCAAGGCTAAGGGCGTAGTTGTCGTCTTATTTACTGGATGGCTTGGAATTCTGCTTCTGTGGCTAGGACTGAAGAAGCGAGATCCACAGACGAAGGCTCTCCATTAAGAGGAAGATAGAGCGTTTGAAGAAGCGGCATTTTAAGCCTACCAAGTCACCGTTTTACCAATGAAATGAGTGAAACACCTGAAAAACTAAAGGCATACATTGAGATGTTGGTCATGCCTTGTGCCATTGGCGCTGCACATGCAAGACAAGTAACCCTCTTATTAGAAGAGCGAGAGAAACTGGGTAAGGATCTTCAGGTTTTCACCCTTGCCGCAGTCGCCCATTTCACCAGCGCCTTGATACATTTAATCGCTCTCACGACAGATAAAAGGTCAGACACGATGAGTATTCCGCGTCTGGTTAACGCTATCGAGCGCAATTCTCATTTGTTCGGCAATAACGCCAAGAAATCTTTAACAACCTGCCAGGAGACCAAGGATGTACTTGCTGAATGGGAACCAAAACTAACTATCTATCGTAATTGGAGGCATGAGAATTTTGCCCATATTGCCCGGGATCCTTCTAAGCCATTTAGGTTTGATCAAGAAAAACTCAAAGAAGCCGTCATATTCGATGGGATATACAAAGACATGGCAGCAATCATTGATAAATTTTCCTCTCTGCTCACAAAAACAGGCCACTTCTTGGGTGACGTTTCAACACTAATAGATCTTAACGTTACGAGAGACACCAAATACATTTTTCGGATTATCGATAAACATGACCAAATGCGTCGAAAAGAGTTGCAAATACGTAAAGAGAACCTGCAGAAACGGATTGGCAAATAGGCGACACTTACTATTGTATGTCAAAAATATTTGCTTTTCTGCAAGATATTTGCCCAGGCACATTCCTAGTTAAGCGGGTGTTTTTGAAAGAGCTGTAGTTCTTTGGCTGGGCGCGACGCCGTATTGCTGTCTACAGCATTCCGCAAGGTGAGAAGAGGACGGTCTGAGGCCCAACGGACAGGGCTTTAGACGCGACAAACAGCTGATACGCCCCTTCCAACATCTCCGCTGTCTCCTGGATCTGAGTTCGAAGAAGGAATGGAATGGTCGACCATAGAAGAACAATCTCCCCCACATCATCCGCCATCATTCTCCGCGTAGCGGCAATGAGCGCAAGAGCGACGACTGCCAGGTGGCGGGGTGATAATTTGGAACAGTCAAAATTTCCACAGTTGTGGCAGTAGCCAGCAGTATTCCAGACAGTAATGTTAAGAATTCTTAATGCAAAACCAACCAATACCAATCAAAATCCACCAAAATGATGCACAGTGCGAATGTATAGAAATAGTACTTTTTCTATGAAAAATCATATGCTCGATCATATGACACGTAGTGCAGCACTACTAAGCAACACTACGCACCTGGCGTAGCACTCAACAAATCTATATGTTCTGGCCGCTACCGAAAAAGACCCGTTTGGAACCGCCATCACTTGTTGATTCAGCAATGAGATGTTAGAATAGTAGACCTGGTCCTTCCCTCCCAAAGGCCAAGTGCAATAGCGATTAGCCCCCTGTGACTCTGGTGAGTCTTAGAGGGCTAGACGCTAGCTAGCCTATGACTTTGTGGTGGAGGTGAGGGGATTTGAACCCCCTACCCCTAGGATCGGAAGCCCGGGATAACACCTTGTCACCCCCGAAGCCATAGACCGAACTGTTCACTGATTGAGGATGAAGCATCGCTCGTCCTCTTTCAGCAAACGCAGGCATTTTACCGGAGGTTGATTTTACGCCACGAATTTACTCTTGTGGAAGTGCGAAGAAATTTCACAGTACATAATAACGACTAGTTCTCGGCCTATTAGCACACGTTGCCGGTGTTTTTACCTGCCAACTGCCGTTCGCAATGCTCCAATTGAAAGCGGTCCCCACATCATCCGCCATCGTTCTCCGTGTAACGACGAAGGGTATAAGAGCAAGGACCACCAGACAAACCCTCAACCCACACGCACACAATCCTCCGAGACAAATTCCGCCGGGTTGCCAATGTCTGGCGGCAAGCCCGGCCCAACGATACTTTCGCCCCTTGCCTCTTTTGCTGCCACGGACTTATTGAGCTTGAGCAAGAATACCAACACATCTTCATCGGGCTTCATGCCATAAGCTTCACGAACTGCGGCATCCAATGCCGCATGTGCATCACGCACTGGATTGTCACCGGGGGTTTCGAGTGCCCGATACAATCCGCGCAGTTTCACATCCAGCTTTTGCATCCATTCATTCCGAAGCTTGCGCAGATACTGCGCTGCGACTGCGACTTTCCGGACAGTATTAGCAGATGGTTCCTGCGGCCATGGAAACGGATCAAAAACGGTATCAGACGTGTAGCGGGAATCGCCCTTCAATGTTGAGCATTGAGATTTGAACCAAGCTGCATGGATACCCGATTGCAGCATTCCAAAGCTGTAATCGTCGGCAAGGGGGAACACAACGATTGCGGTATCAGCGTGAATCTGATTAGAGACAAACTCAAAAATCGGCCTCTTGGTCACACGGGAACAAGCGATGTACCGCGGCACGGAGTTGATGGCTGCGATAGTGCCTGGGCGATAGTCATAGAACTGCCACCAACGCTTTGCCAATCTTCCATACCTCGTCACATCTTTCCCTGTAGCCACCTTCTCCTTCTCGGCCTTTTCAAGAACGACAGGCATGACCTTTTCCTTCAGTCGTTCAAATCCTTTGGCATACTGCATGGCTTCCAACTGGTTTCGTTGAGCCATATCGATAATCCAGCGCGACGGTTGGCCGACATCCAAGAGATCACGCCCGATCATGTAGGGAAACAGGACATCCCTCAATGACGGGTCTTCTCGCAACCATTCATGTGCCTCTTGGGGTTCCAGGAAAAATCCTTCGTTAACCGGATTTTGACCGGTGAAGCAAAATCCATCGTTCGCTTTCAGCGGTAAGGCGCCGGATGTGTCGGTTTGAACCGAAAGGTTGCCGGTAATTGTGTCCACTTCCTCAACCTTCCATTCACTGTCCACGCTATCCCCCAGCTGCGTGAACAGCTTCTTCGTACCGCCTTGTTTCCCTTTAACCCAGTTCACGATGGAGACGTGCACCGCTGCGTCGCCGCTCCATACCTGGGTGGATACTGCCTCCGTCAGCGTGCCG